>JAFGVU010000162.1 GCA_016937855.1 Bacteroidales bacterium
GAAAAAAGTGAGGTAATTTTTCAAGAAACTCGAGAAATTTGTTCAAATAAAAACAGGAAAAAGAAGAATTAGTATGGAACACGAAAAATTTATGAGGATGGCCTTACTCGAAGCCCAAAAAGCAGCAGATGCAGGCGAAGTTCCGGTTGGAGCCGTGATTGTTTGCAAAAATCGCTTAATCGCCAGAGCTCATAATCAAACCGAAATGTTAAACGATGTAACCGCCCATGCAGAAATTCTTGCAATTACAGCAGCTGCAAATAGTTTGGGTGCGAAATACCTCAGCAACTGCACTATTTATGTAACTCTTGAGCCCTGTGCAATGTGTGCAGGCGCATTATCTTGGGCTCAAATATCCACAATTGTTTATGGAGCAGGTGACATAAAAAAAGGATATACAAGTTATAGTGAAAAAATATTGCACCCAAAAACAACAGTTATTAAAGGAGTACTTGCTGATGAAAGTGAAAAAATCATCAAAGATTTCTTTGAAAAGAAAAGAAAACAGGATAGGCAAATTTGATTTCAAGTATAAACTAGCAAGTAAGCGCGCGCGTTCTTAAAATATCCAAACGCGATAGAACCCCGAAGGGCTCGCTGAAAGCAATCGCGCTTGAACATTTTAAGCGATTTGCTCTATTTGTTTTTTGAATTTCGAACTCAATCCGAAAACTTGCGTTTAATGCTTAACCCATACTGCTACAAAATCGAGCAAACTATTCATCAAACAACATAATCTTTTCGATTTTTGTATCTTGAATTTTAACAACCTTAAATTTATATTTTTTCCCACCATCTTTAATAGTAATAACTTCGCCTTGTTTTGGGAAACTTCCATGGTGATACAGAATATAACCAGCAATTGTTTCATAGTCATCCGATTCCAGCAAATCGAAACCAAATTCCTCATTAAAATCGTCAACCTCCTGACGACCACTCATTACAAAATTACCATCCGAGTTTATTATTACATTTAATTCAGGAGCATCGTGCTCGTCCTCAAAATCACCAAATATTTCTTCGAGAATATCCTCAACCGTAACCATTCCTGATGTTCCACCAAATTCATCAACAACAATTGCCAAACTTTTTTTATTCTTGATCAGCTGTTCAAAAAGCTTTTTCGCCGACATGGTTTCAGGAACAATCATCACCTGACGAATCACATTCTTTAATTTCTGAGGATTTTTAAATATATCCTTTACATTAACATATCCAGTAATTTCGTCAACATTTTCTTTGTAAACAAGAATATTTGAGTGCCCAGTCTCTATAAACTTTTCTTTTAATTCATCGATTTCGATATTAACAGAAACTGCTTTGATTTCGTTTCGTGGCACAATACATTCACGAAGTTTTATAGATGAGAAATCCATTGCATTTTGAAATATTCTCAATTCATGAGCCTCTTTAGTTAGCTCATTATCATTCTTGCTTTTGTCAATGATATCATCAATATCAATTTTCCCAAAGGCCTTTTCTTTTTGTGATTTATCGAGGCTGTCTCTAATAAAAATTCTCATAAATAACGCCGACACCCACATTGAAAAAGTAACAACCGGATAAAATAGAAAATAAAACACAATAAGAGGTATCGAAAATGTTGTTAATGCCGAATTGCTTATTATTCGGAAAAGAGTTTTTGGTAAAAATTCGGCAAAAACCAAAATAAACAAAGTTGAGATAACAGTTTGGAGAAGTAAGACATAAAATTCGTTTCCAACAAACGACTCAATCGGAGCTTGAAGGACTTTTGCCATAAAAATACCATAAATAACCAGTACCAGATTATTACCAACCAACATTGATGAAATAAATTGAGGTTGATGATTATTAAAAACTGTGAGTATTCTGGAGCTAAGACCCGATTCCTTGGAGGCAAGTTCTAATCTAAGTTTATTTGATGAGATAAAAGCAATTTCCATCCCTGAAAAGAATGCTGAGAAAATCATTGATACAATAATAATAATCCAATCCATTACTATTTTCTATTGTGACGTTTTTCGTTGTTTTTTCTTTGCATGCGTCTAACACCAAACATGCCTAAACTAATTACACTCAAAGAATATATCAACCAAGCCTTATCAATACCAATTTTAATATGGTAATATATCCCCATCCCCAAACAAAACAGCGCCATTAGTATCCAGGCAAATTCTATAATTACAAAAAAATTCTTTTTATTCATCTTTAACGTTTATTGTTCCTGTAGGTTTTAATATTTTCCATTTAGAGAAATCCTGATTTGATTCAAATCCTTCGCCAAACAATATCTCTTCAGCAGTGGTAATTCTCACAAATTTGTCAGAATAAATTAGTTCTTTTTTTATATCCCAATAAAGCAATTCAGTGTTAATTCTCTCGTCTTTTTCGGTATTATTGACTTCGACATCCGATTTTGCTTCCCACCGTTCTTCTTTAATTAAATATCTGGCATAATTACACCTTAGAGTTCCGGTAACTTCCATCCCAGAATTATAAAACTCGACATTTACTCCTTCGGGATATTCGTCATACTGCAATTCTCCTCGTTCATATCTAACCAATTCGGGAGCAAATATTTTAACTTTAACCTGTCCTGAGTCGCTAAAACTGGTTTCGAGGTCAATCACCTGAAACGAAGGTCTATCGTTTGACACAGTAAGTTTATTAACTTCTTCGATATCATTTTTACAACAAAATAATATCGTGCTGATTAAAATAATCAACACGATATTTATATTGTTTTTTATTGTTTTTATTGGTGCCACTATTGATTACACCTAATTGTAGTAGATTCGTTAATCCAACAACCGATAGTTACAGTTTGACCTTCGCTAAAATTTAACCAAAACACCTCTTCGAGAGTTGGGAATCTAGATGAGTAGCGTCCGATTAACTCGTTGGCTTCATCAGCAACAGATGGGTCAACGCTTTTAGCTTTGATAAATTGATCGACAACCAACCAGTTTACAGATTTCTTTTCAAAAGCAGTTTCTCCGCAACTGGTAGCAGCATATAATCTTCCGATAAGCATATAAGCTTTACCATAATTTGGATCTATTGCTAAAGCACTACGAGCAGCTGAACGTGATGCCGGATAATTTTTCAATATATTATAATAAAGCAATCCTAACTCATAGTACATATCTGCTTTTTTTGCTCCATCTTCTTCTAGTTCTATCGCTTCTTTATAGTATTTTTCAGCATTGGCACCATCGCCTCTTTTAAAGTAACCTTGTGCAATTGAGTGAGCAGAGGTTGAGTTTTTTTCTGATTGATAAACTACTACTGCTGCTTTCATATATAAATCATCTAATTGACACTCATCACCGGTTCCTCTATCTAACAGATTAACTATTTTCTTTGCCAATTCTACATCTTCCGGAGACTCTTCTAATTTTGGTCCAAACAAGCTAATAATTGCAGCACAGTCGGCAGCACCTGAGTTAACGAACAATTGTTCTATATCAGCAGCAGCCTCAACTAATTTTTCTTTTTTTGGTCCATCGGCAGCATTTTCTACTTGATAATTAATCGCATCTGAAACTTTAGAATATATTTCAACAACATTTTCTTTTGTCAGGATTTCGCTACCAAATAAAACTGCAGCAGTGTTCATATAATACCTTAAAGCAAAATACTCTGTACTGTTACCAAGTAACTCAAAAGATCTTTCAAAAACATCATAAGCGCCTTGAATATCATTAGGGCGATATTTAAGCATTGACAAGCCTTTACGACCAAGAACGATACCCTCTTGATTAAAATATTTAATTCTATTATCATATACCATTAATAAAGTATCGATATAAGCCTCTCTAACAACATCATCGCTAGCATTATCAATAAAGAACTCAACAATTGTAGTTCCATGTATATAAATATTTTTTGTTGCTTCGGGACAATTAACAAAGCACCATCTCCAAGCCGGCATAGCGTCTTTATAGTTCCCTTGATTAAAAAACTCTGTATAGGTTGACAGTTTAATTCCACAAGTTTCTGGATCGTCGCCATATTTACTTACATCCTGAGCAAAAGAAACAGTGCTCATCATAAGTCCTATCAATAAAACCGGTAAAAAAACTTTAAATTTCATAACTCTAAATTTATTAATTAATTATCTAATCAAATTTACTTTTCACAAACCACATTTCGGATAAATTAAAACTAATACCGACAATTGCGTAATTCTCTTTTATTAAACTATTTTCGAGAGTTCCTCTTTGTCCGACTTGCAAAGAAACATTAAAAGATGTTTTAGAACGTTTCATTGGCAATCCTAAACCAAAACTTATGCCAAAGTCATTTATTGGCGTTTCGCCTGTCGAAAGCTTAAAATAGTTTTGATTATAATGAAGACCTCCTCTAAATGCTACTCCGTCCCAATATTTAAACACATTCCCCCTACTACCACCCGGTAAATATTCAAAACCGAGAGACATAAGTGTGCTATTGCTCAAATTATCCATTTGTCCAAAAAATGTAGCATTCGACCAATTTTGCATAGTATAATCAAATCCAACATAAAGTTTGTCGTCGAACTGATATCCTAAACCTAATCCAATATTTTGAGGAAGACTAATTAATCCAGATTCGTCGTCGGCCTGAAAAACAGTATCAATAACTGCCGAGCTTGTTGATAGGGTATGATAAACGATGCTGGATCGAGTTGCATCAAGATCGGAATTCAACCCGTAAACTGCTCCAAACGAAAGTGCATTTTTATCGTTTAGTTTAAAACTATATTTTAATCCAAAATCAAAAGTAAAGTCACTAACCTGAATACTGTTTTGTTCGAAAACATTAATATATGCACCAGTATCGTCATTAAAAAGAATTCCGTTTGATTGATATAATTTTCCAAAGAGATACGATGCTGATACTCCGACATGAAAATTCTTAAAAGGTGTAAACGCATTTGTTAAAAAAACTTTATTAACACCTCCATCACCGGCAAATAAATAGTTTTTATCAACACCAAGCAAAGTATCATTTGCACTTATAGAGTAACCAACATCACTAAAGGGCAAGACTCCTGCTGCTGCTTTCCACCATTTAGTAACAGCAAATCCAAAATTAATATGCGACAGGTGAAAGTCTGATTTAATCTGTGAATATTCGGGATTACTTGTTCTATAAACCCGGGAACCGCCATTTAGTCCAAAGTCAAAAATAAAAGTTAGAGTGTCTATTTCGGCAATTGATGCCGGATTAACATAATTTATTCCATTTAAATGAGGCAATGAGTATGACAATCCACCCATTGCATTATTTCGGGATAAAGTTGATCGAGTAATATCACCGATCCCATATCTAGTGTAAGGAGAACCAACTCTGCCTTGGGCAAAGACTGATAGTCCAAGAATCACCAAAAAAATTGCTGTTGTAAGTTTTTTATACATTAATTTTTAAAATTTTATTTAATCCAAACGCTGTTAAGTTTGGCTCGGCAAAAATGCAACTTTTTATTAAATAATCAAAGAAAAAGCTATCTCCACCGGTAAAAACAACTGTAATTTTTCCAAATTTTTCGACAAAAGCAGTAATAATGCCATTTACTTCATGAATAATTCCATTTTGTACGCCCAAAATTATTGCCTCGTCGGTTGTTGTGCCCAAAACATTGTTAAGATCTTTGTTAATAGATAATAACGGAAGTTTACCGGTAAAATTATGTAATGCTTTAAATCTTGTATTTATTCCTGGTGAAATTGTACCTCCATGATAGAATTTGCCACTCTCTAAAAAATCGTATGTAATTGCCGTGCCGGCATCAATTACCAGGACGCTTTGATCAGGAAAAATTGATGATGCACCGCAAACCGCAGCAAGTCTGTCAAGTCCAAGTGTATGAGGGGTTTTATATAATATCTCGACAGGTAATTGCAAGGAAGCACTCATAATAATTAAATCAAAATGCTTTTGTATAAATTCTACAAATCCGTTATCGTCCGACCTTACCGAAGAAATTATACAATTATTAATTTCATATAAATCCTTAAATTCGTCAATTATTACGCGTAATTGCATATAGTCAGATGCAATACGATTATCAATAATATTGTCGTTTTCAAAAACAAAGGCTTTTAACAAAGTATTTCCAAGATCTATTATCAGATTTGCCATAAGTGATTAAAATTCAGCACAAAAGTAAAATAAAATACTCATCAATTCATAATGAAAATAAATTTTTACATGTCAAAAAAAAATATTTCAACATTTGCTCATTACATAGCTAAACACAAGATGATTATGTCTAAAATTTTTTATTTTATTTAATATGTCAAATTTTTCCAATTATTTTACATCTGATTGTTTATAAATAATAATAATTTATTATCTTCGCAGCCTGAATTTTAGGAAAGATTTGAATAATAAATTTAAAAGCATAACGTAATGGCAGTATTACAGAAGATTAGAAACAGAGCAGGAGTATTAGTAATTATCTTTGTGGGAGTAGCTCTTTTCTTGTTTATTATCGACCCCACAACATTTCAGCAATTGTTTGTAAAGAACGAAACAAGTATAGCAGAAATTGACGGAGAAGAGGTTGAGTACTCTGATTTTCAAGAGTTCTACGATCAACACAGAGAGTTTCTTTTAGTAGCTCAAAGGAAATCTAACCTCGAAGCAGAAGAGGACAAAAGCATTCGTGAGCAAGCATGGAATGATGTTTTGCAAAAGTATTTATTAGAGCCTGCTTACGAAGAGGTTGGCCTATCAGTTAGTGATGCAGAGCTTGAGGACATGCTTTATGGTTCAAACATTCATTACATTATTTTGCAAAACTTTACTGATCAGCAAACTGGTCAAGTTGACACTGCAAGCATCAGATCGTTTTTCGAGCGTTCCGGAGAAGACCCCTCATATCAGATTATCTCTGAATACTGGAAGTCTGTAATTAAGAGAGATCGCATAAGAACCAAGTACAACAACATGGTTTCTAAAGGGTTTTATACCCCCACCGCTATTGCAAAAATGGACTATCAGGACAAAAACAATATGTACGATTTTGAATATGTTTACAGAGCATACAAAGAAATTCCTGATGAAAACATTAAAGTTACAGATGCTGACTTAAAATCATATTATGACGAGCACCAATATATGTTTGTTGAAGACGCAAAAAGTCGTGATATTGAGTACATAGTTTTTGATGTTTTACCTTCGGCAGAAGATTCTGCAACAATTAAAGCAGATATCGAAGATATGTATGCAGAATTTATTGAACTTGAAGAAGGACAAGCTGATTATGCATCTCGATACAGTGAAGTAGGTTATAGACAAATATTTATTTCGCCAAAAGATTTACCTGCAGGACTAAATCCTGAATTCTTTGAAGCTGAGTTAGGTACAACTTCTGATATTATCATGGCAAACAACACCTATTATTTCACAAGTATTATTGATATTGCAGAAAGACCAGACTCTGTTAATGCAAGTCACATTCTTTTTATACCTAACGACTCGATAACAATCGAAGACTGCTACACAAAAGCAGATAGTATTAAAAAACTTATTGAAGACGGCGAAGACTTTGCAATGCTTGCTCTGATGAACTCAGAAGATCCTGGCTCACAACCACAAGGCGGAAACTTAGGATGGTTTACAGACGGAATGATGGTGCCTGAGTTTAACGAAGCATGTTTTGCCGGTAAAGCCGGAGATATTAGCATCGTTGAAACCCAGTTTGGAGTACATATTGTAAAAATTGATGAACAAAGTGAATATAGCAGAAAAATAAAACTCGCTACTGTTGCAAAAGAAATAAGATTCTCTGACAGAACATCTAACTTCTACTTTTCACAAGCTAGTAACTTTAGTGCAAATAACAACACAAGTAAAAAATTCGACGAAGCAGTGGTTAAAGACCAACTTATTAAACGTGTTGCTGATAAACTTAATGAGCTTGACAGCGAAATTCCGGGAATCGAAAATGCTCGTGAAATAATTCGTTGGGTATATCGCGATGAAGCTAAAGTTGGAGACGTATCTACTGTATTCCACTTTACAGATAAATTTATTGTGGTTAAAATTTCTGCAATAAGAGAAAAAGGCGTTGCTCCATTTGAAAATGTTAAAGAAACAATTGAACCAATTGTGATTAAAAACAAGAAAGCAGAAATGCTAATTGCTGAATTAAATAAAGATATCGCTGCGAATATGCAGATTGGAGCTATCAGCGAAAAATACGGTAAAACTCTTGATACAATTACAAATGTTAGCTTTAGTTCATTCTCACTTCCAGGAATTGGAATTGAACCAAATGTTAATGCTGTGGTTAGCACAATAGAATTAAATAAATTGTCACAACCAATTAAAGGCAACAATGGAGTAATGATTGTTAAAGTTATCAATAAAGTTACCGCTCCTGAGAAAACCGATTTCACACAAGAAAAACTTAGTATGATGAGAAATCAAGCATCTCAAGTTTACAGACTATTTGAAGCTTTCGAGAAAAAAGCCGAAATTGTTGACAATAGAGCAAGATATTTCTAGACCAAAAATTCAATGAAATACAAAAGCTGTCTATAAATCATAGGCAGCTTTTTCTTTTATGCTTACTACTGAAAATTTATGAAATATTTGAGTCTAATAATTCATCAACAATAGCAATACAGATGCAGTAAGTGTAGAATTATTGTATTCTTTACCATTTAATCCATAAGACGGAATAATATTATTTTTAGTATCATTGAGCACGACTTCTAGTAATTGTCCCCTCAACAGATTAGCCTCCTCTTCGTATTTGTACAACTTTAGTCCCGAAATAAGAAAATAATAATAACTAATATCAAACTTGCCTGCTTTAAAAATTTCCTTGTAAACGCCCTCTTCAAGATTGATTCTCACAATATTAGCATAATAATCAGCAATATCAAAAGCAGCAAGCCCCGACCAAAGAGCAAAAGCAATGGCCTCATCATTTAACTGTCTTGAATCTGATGATATGTTTACATTCGCTAATGCGGCTAAATCTGTATCAAAAAAATATGAGTTATAGCTTAGTTTAATCGAGTCCATTTGCTGCTTATATATTTCTACATCTTCAGACAACGACAGTTCTTGAGCCATTTTATTAAGACAATACTTCTCGGAAAACAACAATGCATTAATATCAGGTCTTTCGATACCATTATCATCCTCACACCAAAGATTGCCATTCTTGTTTCGATGAGAATACCAGTACTGATGACTTGCCTTTATTAGTGGATATAAACTTTGCATTATCTCCTTTTTGGGTTTAGCCGAGAAAGCATTCCAAGCTGTCCATGCAGCCATTGGTCTTTGACTTAATCC
>JAFGVU010000003.1 GCA_016937855.1 Bacteroidales bacterium
TATTCAGTTTAATAAAACAATCTCGTTTATGTTATGGTGGCTAAGTAACTTAATTACTATTGAAGCTGATAAAATTGTCTCGAAGCCACCGTAATCAAAACCACTACAGTCCCAACAATTGCAGCAATAAATACAATGTTTGAGTTTCCGTGCTGTTTAATAGCAATTCCAATAAAAGCCCAAATAACTGCTAAGGCAATAAATGGGTTGTTAAATCTGAACACCGCTGCAATGGCAATTAAAAGTCCGGTACTTATTAATATTATTGTCCATATTTCGTGTGCCATGCCAAAAGATGACCAGTTGAGACTAACCAACCAAACGGTTATATTTGCTATTGTTGCGATACAAATCCAGCCTAAATAAATTCCAAATGCTGCTTTGAAGATTCCGTTTGGAGTGCTACTAAGCTTTTGGTTAATTATTGTCAGAGACGCAAGTAGTAACAACATGATTAAAACCGATAATCCAAACTTTTCGTAATGCCAAGCAAATATCCATAAACTGTTTAATGCCGAACTTATGATGAAAAACCATGAAACTTTCTGCAGAACTTCTTTGTTCCCGTCAAAGAAAAACATAACGCTTACAATTCCTAAAAGCAGATAAATAACTCCCCATATCGAAAATGTTATTCCCGCAGGAGCAAAAAGATTTGGGTAAGCGTTAGAAACTGCTCCCGTAGATAAACCGTTTATTGGTAAGGAATTTGCCAAATAATTAACGTAAATCATCACGACAAATAATAAAGCACTTAAAATTTTTAACATCATGGCTATATTTTTTATTATGCAATTTAACAATTTTTATTTGATTTTGTAAATCTAAAATGATCTGTGAATTTCTAGAAATTCAATGTAAATATTATGACAATTGAATGAGTTTGTTAAATGACTGAAATACAGTGGTATAGATATTGTTTAGTCGTAAAGTCGGGGCATAAAATGTAAAAATCTGTCGTAAAGTCGGGGCATGAAATGCGAAAAGATGTCGTAAAGACGGGGCATAAAATGCGAAAAACTGTCGTAAAGTCGGGGAGTGAGGATTGAAATTATTGAGTAAGCCAATTATTATTCTGCTAGTTCTGAGAATAAATTATCAATTGCATAAATAGGATATGTTTTTATATTATCGAATTTATTGAAGTTTTCAAGTGAAACTCTTATCCCTTCTTGTTGTTTTTTTAGTTCCAGGAACATAAACAGACTTTGCATTTTGCCTTGGAGACCGGATTTAACCTCGATAGGAATTATATTATTGTTTTTTTCAACGATGTAGTCCACTTCAGCATTACTTCCTTTTTTTTCTCTATGCCAATAGAATAATTCAGGTTTTGTAAATGTGTGACAAGTTTTTATAAATTCGAGTCCGGCATATTGTTCAACAATATTTCCCTTGTTAATCATTTTTAAATCCTCAGCTATCATAAAATCTGCTGTTTTAAACTGCAAAGCTCGTTGCAATAATCCTGTATCAAAGAATATCACTTTAAATTTGCTTTCGTTTATTTCTGCAGCCAAAGGGATTCCATTTGCTGATGAATGAAATACTTTATAGCATAATCCGGCCATAACAAGCATCTCTAGAGTTTCCTTTTTCTGAGCGAAATTGCCGCTAGGTGATGAAGTTGTTACGTTAAATTTGTTGCCAGTTTGGTGTAATATTGATAAATATACATCTTTTAGTCGTGATGTATTTGCCCTTTTTTTATATTTTACGAAATCATCTTCGAAGGAAAGGATTATATCATCAAGAACTCTTTGTGTCCTAATAAGATCGCCGGTTTTAAAAAATTTATCAACAGCTTCAGGCATTCCTCCGATTACTAGGAATTTGATGAACCATTCTTTAAGCATTTTGTGAAATACAGGGTCCAAAGGTCTTATCGGAGATGCCTCTTTTTTAATCTTTACTAAATTGTCGAGATTTGCAGCTTTTAGGAATTCGTTAAACGATAAAGGATACATAAACATTGAGCGTATTCTGCCTACTCCAAAAGAAGTTAATTCTCCAAAGGCAAATTCAAGTAATGATCCGGCCGCAATTACATGCAAATTTGGTCTCTTTTCGTAAAAGAACCTGAGACTTTGAATTGCTTCGGGGCAGGCTTGTATTTCGTCAAAAAATAAAAGTGTTTTTCCATCTGTTATGGGCTTATTAAAGTATCCTGTTAGTTTTAAGCAAATGTTTTCAGGCGTAAGACTACCATAAAAAAATGTCTTTACTTCAGGCTCAAGCTCAAAATTTACTTCAACATAATTGGAAAAACTTTTACCAAGCTGTCTTACAATCCAGGTTTTTCCAACTTGACGTGCTCCACGCAGAAGTAATGGCTTATGACTTTCGTAATTTTTCCACTTTACTAACTCTTCAAATATTTCTCTTTCCATACGATAAAAAATATTGTTTTACAAATATAATATAAAATTCAATAAAATCAATACTTTTAATATATAAATCTGTCGTAAAGTCAGGGCATGAAATGAAAATATCTGTCGTAAAGTCGGGGCATGAAATGCGAAAAACTGTCGTAAAGTCTGCTCAAACATATTTGGGCATAAATTTTAGTTAGCATTTCCAAAATAGTTTATCAATGCTTGTAAATTCATCTTTGAAGTCTTATATTGCAAAAAATTTATTTTCAAAAAAATGTCCGAATTACAAACATATAATCTTCCCGATAAATGCTTATTTGACGGAAAAGGCAACGAGATAATAGTTTGGCAGCCCGATAAAACCTATATTATTCTTGGCCAGCGTGATAATATTGAGGATGCTGTCGAAATGGAATCAGCAAAATCAGAAAATGCTGTAATTATGCAGCGCCCAAGTGGAGGACATTCCGTTGTGCTAACTCAAAAAACTATAATTGTTTCGATGATTTCTTATGAGCATGATTTAACTGCTATCAAATCGTTTTTTTACAATTGCAATATGAAAATCATCACAGCTCTTCAAAAGCAAAATGTCGAAGGTCTTAGCATTCAGGGAATATCCGACATAGTTTTAAATGGTAAAAAGATTGTTGGTTCATCAATGTATAAAGGTAAAGATTTTTTATTTTTTCATGCCGTTGTAAATCTCGCCGAAAGTCCAAAATATATTGCTCAATTTCTAAAACATCCTAAAACTGAACCAGAGTATCGCAAAAATCGTAAGCACGAGGAATTTATTACATCGCTTGCCGAACAAGGCTATGATGTTAATGTCGATAGTTTTAAAGAGTGTTTGGTCTGAGGAGTTAGTATTTTTTCTAATTTTGCTAAAAATGTAACTCATGTGGAGTCAGCTTAATACATATCGTAATAAATATTTAAAACTTAATTTGGATCAGGTTATTGATTACGAAAAGTTCAGTATGATTTCCATTGTCTATCATTCTACAAAAATCGAAGGTTGTTCGCTAACCGAAACCGACACCAAGGTTTTGCTTGATAAAGATATTACCGCAAATGGAAAACCATTGATAGATCATTTAATGGTTAAAGATCATTATGCAGCATTTATGTTTTTGAAAGATCAGGCCGCAGCAAAACGAACTCTATCATTGGAATTTCTTAAAGAAACCGAATCAATACTAATGAAGAATACCGGGACCATAGTTAATTCAGTGGCAGGAACTTTCAATACAGCAAAAGGAGATTTCTGACTTGCTCAGGTTTATGTTGAAAAAAAGTACTTTCCTGATTACAAAAAAGTTCCTGATTTGATATTAAATTTGATCAATTATGTCAACTCTTCATAGGTTAAGATTAAAGATCAAAATGAAATATTAAAACTTTCTACCGATGTGCACTATAATCTTGTAAATATTCATCCTTTTGCTGATGGAAATGGTAGGTTGTCAAGATTATTTATGAATTATATTTTGATGTATCACAATCAGCCATTTGTAAAAATATTTACTGAGGATTGTGCACAATATATTAACGCACTAAATTTAACCGAAGAGAAATCAGATCCCGAAATATTTAGAAGTTTTATTGCATCACAACAGATTAAATTCTTCAAAAATGAAATCGAAAAATATCAAAAAATTGAAAAAGGCTTCAATTTAATGTTTTAGATAATTCTTTTTGCATGGATAAAGTGTCTGTAAATCAATACATTACATAAGATATCAAGAAATAACTAAAAAATTAGTTGACAAACTAAAATATTAGTTGTAAATTTGCGTTATAAATTTAAAATCGATTATTATGAGTAATATTAAAGAACTTACCAAATCAGAAGAACAGATTATGCAAATATTATGGCAGCTAAACAGAGGGTTTGTAAATGATATTGTTTCTAAAATGTCTGATCCAAAGCCTGCCTATAATACTGTTTCGACTATAGTTAGAATTCTCGAGAAAAAAGGTTTTGTAGGGCATAAAGCTTACGGTAAAACCCACGAATATTTTCCATTAATTACCAAGGAAGAATATAAGCAGGGGAGTTTATCGAGACTGGTAAGTGATTATTTTGATAACTCTTACAAAAAACTAGTTTCATTTTTTGCCGACAATGAAAAAATTAGTGTAAATGAGTTGGAGGAGATGAAAAAAATGATTGAACAAGAATTACGAAACAAAAAATCATAAGCGATGAATGAGTTTTTGAGATATTTGATACACGTAGTTGCCACTTCGGCTGCAATGTATCTGTTGTATGTTATGTTTTTCAAAAATACGACTTACTTTAAATTAAATAGAATCTATTTACTACTGTCTTTAATAATACCTCTAATAATTCCGCTTATTAAAATTCCTGTGAGCTATAATGATGCGGCCGTTTATATTCCGATCATGCTTGACGAAATTGTAATTACATCGGGAGGCGAAGTAATTAGCGCAGAAGAAAATGCTGTTAATTATTCTTTATGGTTTTATTCGATTGTCTCAGTAATATTAGTGTTGAGAATAGTTGTTGCAATTATAAGAGTAAATAGAATATCTCATAATTCGACAAAAGTGAAAATGAATGATTTAAATTTAGTTTTAAGTAAGGATAGAATTAACCCATTTTCAATTTTCAACAAAATATATATTTCTGAGTCACATTTTGAGGATAGGCTGGGGCTTGAGCAAATCGTTTCACACGAAAAAGTTCATATTAAGCAATTACATAGTCTTGATAATCTATTCTCAGAAATTATTTGTTCGTTGTTTTGGATAAATCCTATATTTTGGATTATAAAAGATAAATTAAAATCAACCCATGAATATCTGGCTGATGAAGAAGTTGTGGAGCAAGGCTTCGACACGGCAGGATATTTTATGCTCCTTTTTGAGAATGTTGTTGGTAAAAGAATAGGGTTGGCCAACAACTTTAATGAATCACTCACTTTAAAAAGAATGAAAATGATGAAAAAAAAACGTTCGCCACGCTACTTGCGTTGGCTTTATTTATTAGCACTACCCTTAATTGGGATGATCGTGTTTACTATTTCCTGTACTGAGGAGCAATCAAAGACAAGTATTCTTGATCAGGAAGTAATCGACAAAGTTGAACAGGTAGAGGATGAACTTTTTGATGCTGGTGAAGTTGATGTAATTCCTGTTTTTGGCGATTCACAAGATGCTTTAGTTAATTATTTGTCTGGTGCTATAACTTATCCTGATGTAGCTAAACATGATGGGATCGAAGGTAAGGTGTTTGTCGAGTTTACAATCTCGAAGACAGGTAAAGTTGTTGATGCTAAAGTTGTTGAATCGGTAAATGAGTATCTTGATGCTGAAGCATTACGAGTAATTTCCGAGATGCCTGATTGGATTCCCGGAGAGACAGCAGGTAAACCTGTAAATGTTAAATTTGTAATTCCTATTAACTTTAAACTTCAATAAAGTTAAATCTTTAAACAAAAGGCGCTCTTTATGGGCGCCTTTGTTTTAGTAGTAATATTGAATTAAAAATCTTTAACACATCGAACCGACATTCCTTTTTGGAAAATATCAGTTGAGTAAAAGTCAAAATCGCTGGAATTATACCATAATGTTCTACTAAAACCCAAATCGGTTCCGGATTTTGAGGCTGTCCAAAATCCTGCGGTGTATTTAAAGTTCTCGTAATCACCTGTTGAACTACGAAGGCCTGCACCGCGAGCCGAAAATCCCGATTCATTTGTTGCATCATCGTTTGGTGATGCCCAATACATGATGCCGGTTTCGCGTAATTTGCTTGAGGGATTCTCGCCCAAATGCGCATTTATTGTTTGCCATTCCGAGTTGGTAGAAACATGCCAGCCTGTCGGACATAAATTTCCACTGTTTACTGCCTCAAAATTATACAAGTATCCGTAAGCATCAGCCATATCTTCGTCAGTTTCAATTCCATCAACCATGCTGTGAGGATAAATGGAATATGCTCCGTAATTTGCCGACGACCATTGAGCATTATTTAGCCCGGTACTTATAAGACTGTTATCATTATATCGGCTGACTCGCAAGTTTTTAGCTATCCAGCATTGGGTTCCGATTTGAACTGTTGGATAAGTGTTTCCGTCTAAATCGTTAATAAAAGGAATTCCCAAACATGGTTGAGCAGCAGATGTTGTATAAAAACCGACTTGCATTCCGTAAGCAGTTCCGACTTCGTTGGTAGCAAATGCTCTTGCGTAATATGTTGTGTTTTCGTCTAATCCGGTAATTGTCTGAGTAAAGTTTCCAATTCCTAGCCCGGAAAGTATCATTCCTTCGTTATTGTCAATATCAGGATTTTGATTTGTTGACCATATAAAACCTCGCTGAGAAATTTCGCCAAAGCCATCGCTAATAATGCTACCACTTAATGTAGCAGAGTTTTCGGAGATATTTTGAGCTTCATAGTTTACGACTAAAGGTAAAATAATAGGTCCCTTTTTATCTCTGACACAGCGAACCGAATATCCCTCATTGTTTTGTTTGAAAAGATCGGTGTCAAATTCGCTGTCATCATAAGCAATTCTTCTTGATAAAGAGTTGTTTTCGTCACAAAAATCGCTTGTCCACCAGTTTGCATCAGCTTTTATCCACTGATAATCGCCATCATATCCACGTTTTCCGGCTGCTTTTGCGTTAAATCCTGCAACATTATTGCTATTGCCACCCGAGAACCAGTAGTTTTGTTCGTCGCTGCGTAATTTTTCGGCAATATTTATCCCAACGAACTGTTGTAATTCGTGCCAATCGCTATTAGTTGAAACATGCCAACCGTCAGGACAAATACTGTCGCTGCTAACTGCATACCAATTGTATAGTAAACCTAATTCTTGTTTCATTTGTGCTTCGGAGTCTATTTGAGGATGCTCGGCATATGGATAAATTGAGTATGCTCCAGTTGTGGTTGTTGCCCACTGATTGTTGCTTAATCCTGTTGCAATTGCTTGATTATTAATATATTTTGTCGTTGCAAGATTTTTCGCCATCCAACATTGAGAGCCAATTTGTACAGTTGCATATTCGTTTCCGTCAGCATCATAAATAAATGGTTCGCCGGCACAAGGTTGAAATCCCTCAACTGTAGTAATCCCAAGTTGATTTCCGTAAGATGTTCCGGCAGAGTTAGTTGCATAAGCTCTAAAGTAGTAAACAGTTGCAGGATTCAATCCACTAATAATTGCGTCAAAATCACCGGAGCCACTACCTAGGTTACTAATTCCTTCGTTTGTTTCTAATGTTGGATATTCATTTGTGCTCCAGACAAAGCCTTTATCCGAAATTGAACCGCCACCGGTATTTGCAATTTTACCGTTTAGTTTTGCAGAGTTAAGATCAATATCTTCGGCCGGCAATGTGTAAACAGTTGGAGCATAAACAGGAGCTAAATCATCCATAATACATCTAACCGAGAAGCCGTTTCCGGGACTTGAATTTGTTACATAATCAAAATCATTGGCATTATACCAGATAGTGCGAGAATTTGCAACTCCAGCAGTTACGAGTGTTGATGTCCACCAGTTAGCCTGTTTTTTTATGTTTAGAAATTCACCAAAGGAACTGCGATATCCACCAGCTCTGGCAGAATAATTTGTTTCGTTAGTAGATGATTCGTTGTCGCCATACCAATAAGTTGTTCCGGTTTCACGAATTTTGTCGGCAGCAGCAGTTTCAAAATTTGATTGAAAATTTGTCCATTGAGCAGCTGTTGGGACGCTCCAACCTGTTGGGCAAAGCTTTGCAGAATTAACGGCATCATAATTATATAAAGCGCCGTAAACATTTTTATTTGCGCCTTCGTTATTATCATACCAACAATATGCAGCCTGCGAATATCCATTCCATTGCGAATTGTCTGTTACGTTATTAATTGAAACCCCATCATTAAATTTTGTCGTTTTTAAATTCTCTCTTAACCAGCATTTATCGCCAACCTGAACAGTATTGTAAACATTTCCGTCAACATCGGTTACGGTTTCTATTCCTGCACAAGGACCAACATAAATGGTTTTACGAGCAGTGTGCGAGCCATAGCAATTATTAGATATTAATTCAATCTCATATAGTCCTGAGCGTGCAAAAACATGCACAGGATTTTCAATATCAGATGTTTCTCTGTCGCCAAAATCCCACCTTTGACTACTTGCGCCGTTTTTTGTTTTGTTTGTGAACTCAATCATATAACCATCGCCTGAGTAGCCCATGTTTTGCGAGAAGCTAAAATCAGAATAAGGTGGTTTATTTTCGAGAGTTCCCGAATTATAATACAGTTCTGTTTCAAAATTTGCAAAAGTGTAGTCATAATCAAGCAGATCAAAACCAAAAATACCAACATTACAGCCAATATTTGCATCTAATCCGGCATACATACCAACATGCCAATCGTAGTCTGGATAGATAACTCCGGCATCAGCCCTTAAGTATGGTTCTACATTCAAATAACCACTGGCGAAACCAACTATTTTCATTCCAAATTCCGGACGTACAAATACTTTTGCTCCAATGTCGGCAGTTGCTCCCCAGTCTAAATCGGCATCAAAATTTAACGTTTTTTCATAAATTCTATCGAACCCGTTATCATACTCAACACCTACTTCTAGTCCGGCTTGAGAATCTAAGCTAAGCAATGTTGTTCCGGTTATGTCAAGATCAATTTCATATCCGATGTAAATGGCAGTATATGCAACTACCGGGATAATCCCAATGTTAAAAACCGGAATTTCGAGATAAAAAATTCTAATGTCTTCACTTTCATTATATGGGGCTGTGGCTTTAAACTCCATATCCATGTTGAATTGCATCATCCCACCTGCCGAAAATTTAAAATAATCAAGCGATGGAGGGAATCCTGATATCTTTAGTGCACGGTGTAAAATTGGATTAAAATCTAAAGTGCCTTCTAGTATCTTTGCCGAAAAGTAATTTGTTGAAATCAAATCAACATCTTGCAATGACATCAAGTTCATTTTCGAATCAAAAGAAATACCCGGATGAAAATAAGAATTTTTGATTGGAATTACCGTGCCATTTACAATTGCTTTGTCAGGACCATATAACAAAATTTGTAAAGAATCCGCCAAGTCAATATATTCTATTGCATCTTCTAATGTTGCCTGCTCTGTGTTAGCAACCCATTCGTTAGCATCTTGAAACGCATTTGTTACTTTGCGCAAATATCCGTAACCATCGCTACCAATTAATATGTCGCCAACTTGAAAAAATGAGCTAGCTTCGTTCCAGTCGTATCTGTAAATACCCTGACTTAACTGCAAAGAATCACTCAATAATTGTGTATTAACAGTATCGACTAAAACCACATTGTCATGCATAATTATAATATTGATTTTTAAGGCTTCAGAAATATGTGGTTCGCACTCTCCATCGCTGACCAATGCTCTGAAGAAAATATTTTCGTCAACTATATAAGAAAATTCGTCCTCATTAACATCCGGGATATTTGACCAATTGATGCCATCAGAAGAATGTTGCCATTGTAATGTGCCGTAATATTCCGAAGCTGATATTGTGATAGTATCACCGGGACTAACATAGCTTCCATTGTAATGAATTGCGATCGGATCGTTTTGTGCTGACAAGTTAGGTGTAAAACCTATTATTGCAGCTATAATAAATAATTTTATTGCTTTCATGGTTATTGGTTTTACTGAATTATAGTTTTTCCTGTAAATACTCCCTCAACCGTTGTAAGACGAATAATATATTGCCCTGCCGGTTGATTGCTAATGTCGATACTACGATAAAAATGAGTGGTATTATTTCCATCTTCCTGATAAACAAGATTCCCTATTACATCATAAACTGAAATATCAATTACTCCCTTTGCCGTTTCAACACTAACTACAAATTTTCCATTGTTTGGATTTGGATATATTTTTACTTTTTCATCAAATCTTTCGGGATTAATATCGGATGATAAGACAAAAATTGTAATTTGATCTTCAGCTATGCAATTCTTTAAATCCGAAACCGTAAGGGTATAAGTAATTGTGTCTTCTGGTGTTGCCGTTGGATTTGGTGAATTTGCATCATCAAGCCAAGTTGTTGGATACCAAGTGTAAACATAATCACCATAACCAAATTCAGCAGTTGGACTTGAGCCTAAAACGATTGACTCGCCATGAGTAATGCTTGTGTTTTCGCCTGCATTTGCCGATAAAACCTGAGGTTGATTTATATTTACAGTAAAGTATTGTGCTTTGACAAACATGCTAAATGTTAGCAGAGCAATTCCAAGTAATAAGATTTTTGTTTTCATAATTATTTGCCTAATTGTTTAATGCAATATTAATAGAATTTATAGTGTAAAAAAACAGAAAATGAGTTTTCGGTAGAAAAGATTTAGTTAACGGTAAGAATTTGAAAGTAGATGACAGGTTGGCTTATCATATTTTTAAGCGTAATTGACAAAATAGTTGGTGTTTTTGACACGATTCTTTCAAGTGGACAAAATAGTTGGTGTTTTTTTTGTAATTTTGAACTTACATGAAATCAAAGTCATTACATATTGTTTTAGTATTTTGTCTGATTTGCTCATATTCTTGTGTAAATAGGAGTGAGAAGCGTTTTCTGCTCGAAGCAGATGATAAATTAAATAGCCAAGTTGTGATTTCAAATCAAGGAAATTATTCTGCAAAATATTCACTTGAATTTAATGGTAATCACTTGTATAATATTTATGATATTATGCAGGAAATAAAACAAGACTTTGAGGAAAAGTCAGACGAGCCTATAGAGTTAAAAGCATGGCGTTTTGTTCATAATTTAAGCTTTACTGATGTTAATATTGCGGATGTTCCTGTACAGAACTCCCCAACGCTTATTCTCAATTCTCTTGGTGGGGGATTATGCGGTTCTCGTTCGGCTATTCTGACAAATATTTTGATTGCAATGGGTTTTAAAGCAAGAAGCTGGTGTGTAGAAGGACATGTTGTTACTGAAGTTTTCTCAAATGATAAATGGCAAGTATTAGACCCCGATTATGGTGTATATTTTTTAAATAATTCGAATGAAATTGCTTCATTTTTTGAATTATGCGAAAACCCAACATGGTTTGATGATACTTCACGATATGTTTTGGTAAATTATTCGGAGGCTGTTTTGTTAAACGTTTTTATGATGGATTACGCAAAAATGTTTGCGACCACTGAAGACAATAGAAGATATAATACAGGTTTTGATCATTTTCCAAATCCTGATTTGGAATTTGTTATGCCTCCCGGTGCCAAGTTGGTTTTCCCGGTCAAAAACTCTGATAGAGGAGTGTTTTATCAAAATGCAAAACTTTCTTTTGTGGACAACTATTGTGGAGCAATTAAAATTCCACTTGTGTTGGATGAAATTATTGGAAAAGGAAAAGTTAAGATTAACAATCATATTTATTACATTGATGGTGGTTTGAAAAACTTTGAAGACTTTAATATTGGCTTTGGTGAATTTGAAATTATCGAGAATCTGGGTATCGAATTGTTTTATTTTATAAATCCTGAATTGTTTAAAATTCAATCTTGCAATGAGATTGTTCTCAGGGGATCAAATTTGAATCATATCACTATTGATGTTGAGTGTAATAATGAGAATGAAATTTTTTTGCCGGAGTATAGAAATCAAGTTTTAGAATATGTTCATGTATTACTAACAGATTATTCCAAAAATTCCAATTCAGGATTGTTTAATTCCAGAGATGAGAGTCTTAATTATTTGTGTGATAGTATTTGTAGCTATGAGCACAATGCGAATGATTTGTCTGGAATTATTGACACTACAATTATTAAGGATCAAGCTTTACTAAATTATTTACTGCAACAGATGTCATATTTTTTGTCAACTAAATGTGATTGTGAAGATAGCTTAAATTAAACTAATTCATTTTCTTTGCCAAGCATAACAACCGATTCCCAAATACTCCAACCTGTTTTTCCCCACTCGTGATAAATATGTAGCAGGCTGGGAGTGAAGCTCGTTTTAAAACAATCTCGGGTGTATCCAAATTCTTTTCTCCAAGCAATATTATTGTTGGCATATTCAGTTATCCAGTTAAACTCTTGCGGAATATTTGGATGATTTTGCAAACCAAATTTCCAAACAGTTAATGCTAGAGTTCCCTGATCGCGTGTTTTTGTGTATGGATTAGAAAACTCTTTAATCGTCTGCTCATGCCAGTAGTTTAAAAAATCAGCAGAAGAGTCATCAAATAAAAAAACTCCTCCGTTCCAGTGTTGCCAATTCGGTGGAATATTTACTCCATATTCTTTGTTTAGATATTCGGTAAGATGATTACATTGCGGAGCTTTAAATTCGTACTTTTTACCTTCTTTGTCTTCCCAGAAATTGCCTGCTTTGTTAAATCTTATGCCGGCAGTTCCCCAAAGTCTCTTTTCGTAATAAGGATAATCAAATAATACAATTTCTTTTTCGGAATTGTACCAGCATTTATTTGATTTTTGAAATCTGTAATTTTCCAGGTAAAAGCTTTTTAGTGGTAAAACATATCTTTTAAGGAGATAGCTAATGTTTCTAAAAAGGTATTTTATTGGAGCAGCTCTATAGGTGTTGAAAATTGCCAGTAATTCCTCCGATTGCTTTTTAATTCTGCTGTCAGTAAGATTAATCTTTCCAAATAATTCTCCGAGCTTTTCATTAAAAATATCTTCTTCTTTAAGATTTTCTTCTACACATTTACAATTCATTGCATGAGGCGAGAACTCTCTCATTACACAATGATCTGCTGCAAATGAAATAGGGGACTTGTAAAAATCAAAAACCTTATCTACATTTTCATTAATAGCAACAATATCACCATCAAGATAGCAGTAATTGAGTCCTGTGGGCAGAAATTTATTTATTCCGGTTTTGATGAAAATGCTTGCCTGGTGATTGTTAAATTCGGCAGGAGTTTCTACCTGTAAAATATTGTCATGCTCAATATCAATTTCATTTCTTTTAGAATCGGTTAAAACAATAATTTCGTTTTTCGAATAATACCGCAAAAACTTTAGCGAAAAGTTTAACTCTTCGATATGCTCTTTGGCTCCGCAAACTACAAAAACGAATTTATTCATAATGTTAACTAATTTTTTCTTTACTTTTTCTTATTTCAAAATACTTTTCAAACAATTTAACTATTTCATCATCTGTTTTACTTGATTTTAGTAAAGCAAAATATCTCTCCTCAAAGTTCCCTGAATTTATATCATCATATGTAAGCGTAGAAATCATTAGGCTATCAGAAATAGATTCTATGCACTTTAAAATAATCATTTCTTTATCAGGAAATCTTTTGTAAAATGTGTTGTTTAGTAGAATTTCTTTAAGTTTTTCTTTCGACAATATATTGTTATTGCTTTCTTTGGCTGATTTACTTAGACTTTCGATAAGTTTTACAAAATCGCCGAATGTTTGTTTGTTATAATGTTCTATTTCTGTGTTAGACGACAATTCGTTTAGTTGATCGTAATAATTATCCAGAAGTTGTTTGTATTCTCCCTCGCTTCTGTTGTCTAAGCTGAGTTCTGTTGGCGAAACAACTCTATTGAAAA
Organism: Bacteroidales bacterium; assembly: GCA_016937855.1. Classification (GTDB taxonomy): domain Bacteria; phylum Bacteroidota; class Bacteroidia; order Bacteroidales; family ML635J-15; genus Bact-19. Next base: position 13,952 of record JAFGVU010000003.1, read on the forward strand.
ATATTCTACATTGACTTTCGTTAGCAAATTTTACAATTTCTGGAATCTCGGCTGCGTTATAAGCAATTGGGCAAACAGATACGTACATACTGTGCGACTTCTTCTTCATGATATTGTTAAAAACATTAAAGTTTTTTATCATTTTGTCGAAATCTGCACCTTTTCTGATTTTCTCGTAACTTGATTTGTTTACCGAATCGATGGAAAGTGAAATAAACACTTTCTCGTTTGATACCAGTTCAATTATTCTGTCGTTAATTACTGTTCCATTGGATTGGATATTGATATTACAGTTTTTGTTATGGATGAGTAAATAATCCCATATTTTGTAATAAATGTCAATTAAAAAAGGTTCACCCCCTAAAAAATTAGTTGCTTCTAGATTTTTAAGATAAGGTTTTAATTCTTCAAAAAAACTGTCATTGTAGATGCTGTTTTTATTCTTTTTGTCCCTTTCACACATTAAACAATCAAGGTTGCAAAAGTCGGAAAGTTCGAAGTCAATTCTTTTAATGTTTTTACCTATCTCGTGTTTGTTGTAGTCGGTTGCCATAACTCCTGAGTAGTTGCCGGAGTTAATATTCTCGTTACAAATTTGACAACCATTACTAAGATTATTCGCTAATATGTATTTTTGTTGTTCTGTTCGTTTTTTCGATTTGATTATTTTATTTATCGAATTTTCTGGGTAAACACCTAATGTGTAAAAAGATTTGTTTAGGCAGCAAGAGCCAACTTGTCCATCGGGGAAAAAATACAGAGATGTAAATGGAGCTCTGCAAACCGGCAGTTTTCCCCCCGAATAAGTGAGGTAATCTTGCAGTATTTCGCGAGTAATGGTTGGTTTTATTTTATTTTTCCAAAACATCGTTTTTTAGTTTATCATCCAGTTAGTAAACCATTTTTCCAGAACTGCCAATTTCCACAATCTCCAATGGTCTTTGTTGTTTAAATAGTTTTGGATAGTCTCTTTTTTTATTATCCCGGCTTTCTCAAGTTGCGAATCTTCCAAGTTTTTGCGATACCAATCAAAGTCCATGTAATAAGAATCGGGTCCGGTAAAGCCTTGTTTCTTTCTGTTTATTATTTCTTTGGGCACATGTTTTTTTAATATGCTACGCAAAATGATTTTTTGTTTTTTTCGATCAAAGTAAACAGATGGTTTTAACTTAAGAACTGATTCCGCAATCTGTGGGAGTAAAAATGGAACTCTGACTTCTAGAGAGTTTGCCATGCTGGCTCTGTCAATTTTTGTTAGCACAAGTTCACCCATAAAACAGCGTATATCCATAAGCTGAAACCGCTTTGGAATAGGCAAATCAGAATTGTAGAACTTGCGGTAAAAAGCCGAGCAGTCGTCAGGAATAAATTCGTGTAACTGAGGTGTTAACAATTCTTTTAGTTCTTCAATGCCAAAACTACCCATTGCCATTGCTTTGCTATAGGATTCTACATCAAAGTTATTGATTGGCAATTCCCAGCCCCACTTTTTTGAGTCTCTTTTTTGAGCTTTGCTGATATGCCATAAATATTCGCGATGCCACGTGTAGCCTGCAAAAATTTCGTCGGCTCCCTCGCCTGACAAAACTGCTTTATTGTTTTTTGCTGCAAGTTCAGAAACTTGAAAAGTGGGAATTATCGAGATGTCTGCAATTGGCTCGTCATAATAATACATAAGTTTGTCGAGTATGTCGAGTGATGTTGCATCGAGTACTTCTGAATGATGCTGAGTTTTAAACTTTTTAGCAACTACTTCGGCAAACTTATGTTCAGAATTTTCCCATTTATCAAAACCGATAGAATAAGTGTTAAAACCTTTCTCAAATTCCGAAAAGTATTTAACTAGTAAACTGGAATCGTACCCTCCGCTAAGAAAGGATCCGACAGGGACATCGCTTCTTATGTGAATTCCTACCGATTTGCGTAAAGTTGAATCAATCTCCTTTATTATTTTTTTTCTTGAATACTTAAGTTCATCTGTTGTAAGCTCAAAATATTTTTCAATAGTGAAATTCAAATCCTGATCTATTTCGATAAAATGTGCAGGTTCGAGTTTATATATATTCTCGAATATTGTTGCAGGCGAAGGAACATATCTGTAAATAAAATATTCACACAGAGAAGTGAAATTGATTTTTCTTTCGATTTGCGGATCCTTAAGGATTGATTTTATTTCACTAGAAAAAATAAGTTGATTTTGATTAAAAAAATAATAGAGTGGTTTTATTCCGAATTTGTCGCGCGCTAGGATCAGTTTTTTCTTTTTATCATCCCAAATTCCAAACGCAAACATTCCTTCAAGCTTGTTTATCATGTCGGTTCCCCATTCTTCATAAGCATGTAAAACAACTTCAGAATCGGTCTCTGTTTTAAAAACATGATTTTTTGCTTTAAGCTCTTCACGAAGCTCTATATAATTGTATATTTCTCCATTAATGGTTATCCAAATGCTGTTATCTTCATTTGCTAGAGGTTGAATACCAGCATCGCTTAAATCAAGAAATGACAATCTTCGATGTCCTAAAGCAATTTGATTATTGTCGGAAAAATATGACCCATAGCCATCTGGCCCTCGATGAGAAAGAGTATCTCTCATTAAGTAAAATAACTCATGGTCTATTTTAGAGGATTTATTTATTACTCCTATTATTCCGCACATTTATTCAATTATTTTCAAACAAAAATAAGCATTTTATTTAATTCCGATTCTTCTTAACGCTCCTTTGAACTTATACCAAATCCATTTTGCAATTTTATGATAGATGAATCCAAAGATTATTTTTACTCTAACAATAAAAATGTTTAAGTAAATTAAAGAAACTAATCCAATAATAGCAAAGTAAAAGTATGTGGAATTGTTGGCAGCAAGGTAAAAAAGTGCAGCTATAAGTAAGTAATATTTGTAAAATACACTGATAAGTTCGTTTAAGCTATTAAACTTATTTTTGTAAATCATTAGGTTTAAAACTATTTCGAAAATAAGATAAACTCCAAGACTTAGGAATATTGAAGTAATAAGATGGTTGAAAAATAATGCGGCCATCGTAATTAAAATTCCTAATTCAAAAATGATGATAATAATGATAAATGTTTTAGTGAGGTTTTTTCCCAATCTTTGAGCAAATGTGCTTATTCCTGAGGCAATATCGTTCTCATAATCAATTTTCTGGTGAGATAAAATACTTCTAAGCCCAATAAGAAAAAGCCATAAAATAAATCCTAATGTTAGATAAAAACTAACAACTATATTGTGAAACGCATCAATAATAAAAACACTTATCAAAGCGGGTATAACAAACGAAAAAAGAGAGTCGCTAAAAACACCCAGAATATTAGTTTTAAACCTCGTTTTATGTGCCGAATAAAGAATGAAAAGTAAAGTCTGAGTCGCAAGCATAATCAGATATGCAATTTTATTTTTAGGGATAATAAACACTGGAATTAGCGCAATTGCAATTAAACCAAAAATAATCGATATAATTTGGTGACTTTTAAGCTGTGAACAGAAATTTTTCTTCCCGGCCACTAAGTCAGTTTCAATATCGAAATAATCGTTTATAAAATAGCCCAGCGAACCAACCGCCAAAAGATAAATGCAGTAAACTGACACGATGTATAAAACGTGCTCGAAATCAATATTGAAAGTGCTCGAAATGATTAATATTAGCGCAATATTAAACATAAACTTTGTGAAAAGCCAGTCTTTTATTCTGAATAATTGCGATATATTGTTTAAAATTTTGCTCATTTATGCTTTTCTCCCTCTTCTTTCATGCGCAATAAAAGCAATAAATCTTCTGGTTTGTATTCTATCAGTCCGATAACAATACTTTTTAGGTTTGCTTGGTGTTTGAGGATTATTTGCAGCTCTTCATCCTTAATCCCGGTTTGGTTTAGATTTCTCTCGAAAGCCCAAATGTTTTCTTTGATTTTATCATCAGTTGGAATGTGATGATAAATTTTGTAATATACATTTTCTGAGATATTTAGCAAGTTTAAGAAAATTTCTTTATTTGTGGTATCTAATTGAGGGGTGAAAGTCGAAAATAAATCAATATAACTGTCGAGTTTTGATTGAGATATTGTTGTTGGGAAATTACTAAATTCTTTTTGATTCATCTTAGAGTATTTAACTGTAATTTTTAATTCAGATATTTTCTCTCCCGAAACTGAAAAATAGTTTGTACTCTGGGATAATATTGCCGGGTTTAGGTTTAATTCTAAGACAAGTTTTTTTGCATTTATTTCATATGTGCCAGAAGGTATGTTTTTATCACCAGACTTAAATGTCTGACCGGTTTGCTCGCTTTTTATACTTCCCTTCCCATTGATCGAAGCTATGACAAAAGGAATGTTTACAATTTGCTGACAATCATTGTATGTGATGCAAAATTTCAATTTAGGCAAAATACCGTTAGTTTTTTTAGTAGGGAAAAATATTTCAATTATAGATTTATGGGGCAAATTTATGCCTGCAGTAGAACTAATTTCGGGTGATTCAACTAGCTTTGAATTATTGTTCTCAGTTGTTTTATATAGATTGAAATATCTTGTTTGGTCGAGGTAGTTTCGAACTTGTCTTAACTCGAAATTCTGGGTTATATTAAGCATTTTACAATCAATACAATTCTCTAAATGCTTGAGTGAGAGTAGTTCTCCTTTACTATTTGAAATTACACAATTGTTTGTAATGTCAAGAATTATTGGCTTGTCAAAATTTAAAACTTCGCAAACTGAATGACCACCCAGATGAACAATTTTACATTGGTACCCCGATAGACTTAGTAATTGAGCCAGAAACATACTTCTATCGTCGCATACTCCATAACCAATTGAATTAATATACTCTAGTGGGCTTATAATTTGAGATTCTTCTGTTTGTACAAGTGGGAAATGGGTACTTTGTTTGATGCAAAAGAGAAAAATGTCCGAAATTCCTTTTTTAATTCCCGAAATGGAATCAAAGTTTTGTTCTTTTATTTTTTGTAGCAATTCATCGTTAGAGTACCAAACTTTATTGTTTATTTTTAAATGCAAATCCTGTTTTTGTGAATTGTTATTCTTTATTTTGACCATTAATAAATCTTTTGTGGAAATTGTTTCAAAATATTCTAAATCTTGAGAAAATGATTGGACTTGTATTATTACCGTAAGTAATAAGCAAAACAACAAACTTAAATATTTGGCTGACTTCAAATTTATGAGTTGTCTTTTCATTTAGTTTTACTATTTTGATAACTTTGTAAATTTAGTAAAATATTTTTAATAGATTTTATTTAACTAATTTTGTTGAGTCAACGCTGAAACATAATAATGCCGATTGATAAAAACATAGAGTGTTTTAAGAAATTGAGAGATGAGAATTTGCATTTATGCAATGCTCCATATGTTTCAATGAGTATCGCAATTAATGGGTTGGTTGCTCCATGCTGTTACATCCATTCTCAACCTGCGTTTTTATCTGAGAGTCCTGATAAATTTCCACTCAAATCAATTGAAGCTATTTGGCAGGGAGAGCATTTTAGTGAATTCCGAAGTATTCTTAAGGATTATAAATTCCCGGAAGCATGTTCGGTTTGTAGGAGCGCGATAAACAATGGGAATTTTACTAATATTAAGATTTTAGAATACGACAATTTTGAAATTAATAAAAAAACGCCGCAGGTAATTGAATTAACCACAGATAATATTTGCAATTTGTCCTGCGTGATGTGTAGTTCGGTATATTCTACAAAGATTGCGGAGAAGAAGGGATTCGCTTTAGATCACGGTGTTGTGACCAGAGATTATCTGACGGAATTATTGCCGTTTTTTTCTGATTTGAAACTATTGGTTATTTCTGGTGGCGAACCTTTTGCCTCGCCACAATCGCTGATGCTAATGGAGAAATTGGCCGAAATAAATCCATCCTGCCGAATTGCGGTTAACACAAATGCAACTATTCTTAACGATCGTGTAAAACGACTTGTGGAAAAGGGTAACTTTAGTTTTAATGTTTCTGTTGACAGTTTTAATGCTGTAATTTACGAAAAAATTAGAATTGGAGCCATGTACAATAAAATGCTTGAAAATATCAATTATTTTAAAAATTATGCTGCATCAAAATCTGAAAATTTAGTCGTCCATCTTTGTCCACTTACGCTTAATGCACTTGATATCCCCAATACAGTTCGATACTGTAGCCAAAATGATTTTTATATCCGCTTTGTTCACGTTTTTAACGCAAGTAAATTTGCCCTGAGTTCGGCAAGTAGTGAATTTTTAAAATCTGTAATTGATTATTATAGTAAAATTGTTTTAGCCGAGAATACTTACGTTGCAACACAGAATAAGACTGCTTTCGAAAATTTCATTGCAGAGCTTAATGAGAATTATAAATTTGCAAGAAAAAAAGAAGCTTTTTTAACTGAATTTGTGCATGATATTGAGCTGAAACATAGTTTCATGCAATCGCTAGATATTAAGATGAGGGGATTTGTTAAACAAGAATTCGGAGAATTGTTTGAAGAAAGATATGACTCGTGGAAAAAGAAAATAGATGAAGTGGAAAAATTATTACCTAATTTTTTCTGGCAAAGTCAAGTGTTCGATTTTGTTTTAAGCATAGAATCTTCGGTTTTGTATGATACTATTATTTCTTATCCGGCAGATGAAACATCAGAGTTTATGTTGTCGATTGCAGATAACTATTTGAGAAGTGTCTTATAGATTTATTATATAATATCAGCATCTATGTTTCCGGGTTTCTTAAAGTAAAGTTCTAGCGGTTCTAAAATTTGATAATGAAACCCTCCCATAAAAACATCAATGTCGTGATTCTTTTCGAATTGTTTAACCGAATCGTCATTGAAAAGGGGTAATTTATTACGCTGCATATATATCATTTCCATATCCATCGAACGCAGTATTTTGTAAGTTTCTTCTGGGTCTGGCAGGTTATATGAATAAATTTTATTCATATTTTTCATTATTTTTTTCATGTCCGATCTGCGTTTGCTGGATCCGTTAAACCCCTTTTTAAAATAATCTTTAATATAAAGGTGTGCATCATCTTTTAAAACATTATTAATTCCAGCAATTACTTTTTTTTGCGAAAGACAGTGTCCGAACGATTCTAGCATTATTACTAAATCAAAAGATTGGGGTTCAAAATATTTGTCGAGATGATGATAATCGCCAACCATCACATCAATCTTGCTGCTAAGGTTATTTTCTTCAATCAAGTTTTTTGCAATTTCGGATTGTTTTGGTGATATGGTTAATGCTGTGATTTTAATATTAAACTTTTGTGCGAAGAAAATTGCCGGTCCACAAATCCCGCAACCAGCATCGAGAATTTGCATACCATCCTTAATATTGGCATTTAAAGCGATATAATCTAACAATTGGTTAACATCTGCGGGACGATGTGCCTGAATAACATTTCCATAACCAGTATTCATGTAATGCTCTGTCCATTCATCGTAATATGTGCCAGTTTTATTCTTTTTCATTCACCGTAATTTAGTTTGTTATAACGCTTTTTCTCTCTGTAAATGCTGAAAAAGCTAGCTTTTTTGTTAGTGATGGAGGCTACGCCATTATAGCAATCTGTACATTGATGTGAAATACATGGATGTGATTCTAATTTTTTAGGAAAATCACCGGTAAATAAATTGCCTATCTTCTTCGAGAGTGTAAAGCATCTAATTAAATCTCCATTTTGTTTTAACCCAAAGTATCTGTTACCAGCATCACAGTAATATCCATAGAAATTCAACTTGTTAAGGGCAATTTTTATTTCTGTATCATCTTGTGAAAAACTTTTTATCAAGTCTAACTCAGAGTTTTTATATGCTTGTGGATAAGTCTTGTTTTTGTACGTTCCCCTGAATCCAAAAATAATACACTCCAGACCAAGTTTTGTGAAATATTCTGCATCAGTTTTAACAGTATTGATAAATGACGGATGAGCGATAAGATTTACAAGTATTGGAAATCCATTATCCTTAAGTATAATACACTTTTTTAAAAAGTCCTGATGTAAATCATTATCTGCTCTAATTTCGTGATGATAGGAAGCATTTATGTTAAATATTTTATCCGGATTTATTTTTTCGGCAAACTCAAAAATTTTGGAAGAGCTAAGATTTGTGGTTATTTGTAAGTGATGGTTTTTACTAAGCTCATGACAAACATCAACAAAATTTGGGTATAAAAACGGTTCTCCCCCCGTTATTAATATAAGCCAGTTTCTTCCTGTACGTAAGAAAAATTCACTGAGCTGTATAGGTGCATATACAAGTGGAGGTGGCGTTTTATTAACCGTAGCAGCATTGCTGCAATATGAACAATTAAAGTTACACTGTTGAGTTATCTCCCAATTTATACGGTAAGGAAATTTTTTTAGGTTATATTTATTATCAGTTTCCATTTTAAGTTAATAACAGCAAAAGTAGTAAATTTTTAATTTTAGAGGGTTCTTAAGCTTAATATGTAATAAATTTATTATTTTTACAAATAAAACAATTGTATATGTGGCCATTTACTAAGAAACAAATAATATATTTTTTGCACATTTATAAAACAGGAGGGACGAGTGTAAGTGATTTGCTTTATAGGAATTATTTGCCAGAAGAGATTTTAGGTTTATATTCTAAAGGAGTTAATGGTATTGATTTAATTAGTCTAGTCGATTTATATGAGAATATTATAATACCAAAGCAAACCCGAATTTTGTATGGGCATTTTGCCTATGGGATACATGAAAAGTCTGACAGACCATATTCTTATATGTGTTTTCTAAGAGAGCCTATTCGGCGCTTAGTTTCAATGTACTTTAATTATAAACGGATGGATAAACAGTTTAAAGGACGAATTTTCGACGAATTCTCGTTTTATCTTAAAGATGGTAGTAATATTGATAATTTTGAAGAATTAGTGAATTTTGATATAATTCATAATCAACAATGTATGTTCTTAACTGGGGAATCATCTAAAGATATTGCTTTAAATCCTGAATATTATGCTGAATTAGCAATAAAGAATATCTGCAGAGAGTTCACTTTTGTAGGTATAACTGAATTATTTGACGAATCTGTTCGTTTATTGATAAAAAAATTGGGGTTAGAATCCACTGCCTTTGTTTCACAAAATTTTTGTAATAATAAGCCTTTGGATTTTAAAATTCCAGAGGAATTGTTACCAATAATTCTAAATAAAAGTAAAGCAGATGTTATTATTTACAATTATTGTAAAGATCACTTTTATTCAATAAATACGAGATAAAGATTGATTACTCATGTTTGGAGTATTTCCAATCCCATACAGGAAATATTGGACCAATAAAAGATGGAAGAGGGTTTTGTATATGTTTTATTTTAGACTCAAATTTAGGGTTTTTCAATAGGTTTATATTAAGTAAATTTTTATTTGCAAAAATGACATTCGTATAGTTTTCGGAAACACTTAATCCAATTTGACAACTAATGCTATTTAGAAAACCAGCAGGAATGTATGTTTTTATTGTGTAGAAACCAACAGTAGATATTTCTTTTATGTCAAGGTCTGAGTTTAGAGTATGGGCATATAGTATCATATTGTTCATGTGGTGTATCATAATTCCAATGTCAAAAAAAGTTCCTGCTTGTTTCTTCTCAAATTCAATGGAAATCTCAAGTTCGTCATTTGTAAAACATTTTGTTTCATTTGTAGAATTTTTATTGACTATTGAAATTGATATCATGTTTATTGACACGTTATTATATGATTCTCTTGTGAAGCCAGATTCCGCAAATAGTAATTTAGTATCACTATTGTTCGTTTTCTTATTCTTGATATTCTTTTTTTGAAATAGGCTTGTTTGTGAAATATTGTCTTTAACGTATTCATTTAGACTTTCAGAGCTGGAGTCAGACTTTATCTTACCATTATCAATGTAGATAATTCTTTTTGCAATTCTTATGATATCATTCATGTTATGACTAACAACGATTAGGGTTTTCCCTTTTGCAACCAAATCATCAATTTTTTCATAACATTTTTGTTGAAATGATAAGTCGCCAGTGCTTAATGTTTCGTCAAAAAGCATTATGTCTGTGTCGAGGTGGGCAACTATTGAAAATGATAACCTTTGATACATCCCACTTGAGTAATTTTTAACAGGCTGGTCGATGAATCTACCAATATCGGCAAAGTCAACTATATCATTAAAAATTTGGTTAATGTGAATCTTACTAAATCCTAAAATTGCAGAATTCTGGTAAATGTTCTCTCTTCCAGTAAGGTCGGGATGAAAACCCATGCCTAGTTCTAAAACAGCAGCAACACTACCATTAATAATAATTTGACCTTCGGTTGGAGTAATAACCTGTGAAATTAACTTTAATAATGTACTTTTCCCAGATCCGTTTTTTCCAATCAACCCAATTGATTCGCCTTTTTTTATCTCAAGGTTTATATTTTTTAATGCCCAAAATTCTTCATTGTTTTTTCTTTTTGAAGATAGAGATAATAACTCACTAAATCTTTCTCGGAAGCTTACGCCAATAAGTTTGTCGTTTAAGGAATATTTTTTCCCTAAGTCCGTAATTTTTAAAGCAATATTTTTATCAATTTTAGATGACATCCGCAATTATTTTTTCCACTTTTCGAAAGTATTTCAACCCTGTTATCAATAGTATGAATGTTGGAAATAAGCCCCATAAATATTTTAAATCAAAGTTTGTACTAATAAAACAATATCTATAAAGTGCAATAACACCAGCCATTGGGTTAATATGCATAAAAAAACTAAATTTTTCAGGAAACATATCAGTATGAAAGAATACAGGAGTGACAAAAATCCCAAATCCAATCAAATAAGGTATAATGTGAGAGGCATCTCTGTATCTAACAGTGATGGCGCTTAACCAAACAGCTATGCTAAATCCAACAAGAAAGTTAAAAGTAATTGCAATCGGTAATATAAGCAAGTTGTACCCAACAGGGATTTGATAAGTTATCAGTATGACAGTATATGCGATAAGCCAAATTAGTAATTCGGTCATCCCAACCAGCGACTTATATATTGGTAAAACTAGTTTTGGAAAATAAACTTTTTTAATTACTGATTGAGCATTTGTTACAGATGTTCCTGAATTATTAATTATATATGAGAAAAAATACCATGCTGTCATCCCTGGAAAAGCATAAACAATAAACGGATAATTAGTAATTTCGATGTTAAGCAAAATGCCAAAGAATAAATTGATAATTAAGGCAGCAGCAAATGCCTGAATTAGACTTAAAATAATTCCTAGTTTAGTTTGTGCATACTTTGTTAATATATCTCTTTTTAAAAATGAAATAATCAAAGATCTGTAGGCATAGACTTCTTTTAAATTTATTTTCGTATTTACCGAATTTGCTTGTATGATTTTATAATTATCCAATTCGATTAGTTTTATGCAAATGTAATAAAAATATGCAATTTTATTTATAGAATTTGGATATGTTTTTTGAATTATTACTAATTTTGTAAAAAAAAATCATGAAGCCTGCCAATCTATACATTGTTCTTCTTCTAATTGCAATGTTCTTATCAATTAATATTGGTAATATAGGAACTTCACCATCATTCTTTGCTGCCTATGAAGCAAATATTGTTCACTTATCTTACAATAATTTCATTGATTAAATTTATTTTTTAAAATATGAGCAATCCGAATCAAGAACATTTTTATCTTAGTAAAGATAGTAAACAGAATTTATTAAAGCAAAAGGCACATGTCTTTTGGCTAACAGGTCTGTCTGGTGCTGGCAAAACTACTATTACTGGGAAAGTTGAAGCTAAACTCCACGATTTAGGTTTTTTGATTAAAATATTCGATGGGGACCTTATTCGTAAAACTATTAATAAGGATTTGGACTTTTCGGATTATGGGCGGACTGAAAATATTAGACGAGTAGCTGCAATAAACAATGAATTTATTAATTGTGGTGTGATTGTAATGAATTGTTTTATCAGTCCGACAAACAGCATGCGTCAAATGGCTCGAGAAATTATTGGTGACGAGAATTTCTCCGAAATTTATGTAAAATGTTCAGTCAGTATTTGCGAAAAACGCGATCCAAAAGGATTATACCAAAAGGCAAGGGCAGGTGAAATTAAACATTTTACCGGAATTGATAGCGTTTATGAAGAACCAAAAAATCCTGAACTAATTCTTGATACCGAAAATAATAGTATTGACGAATGTGTGAATGATCTTCTGAATTATATCCTAAATAAAATCAAATTTTAGGATTATTGTTTCGCCAGTTTATAAAACTATTTATTCCTGAGTTTATATCTGTTGTTGGCTTGTAGTCTAATATTTGTTGAGCCAATTCAATAGTTGTAAAAGTAACATCAGGCTCCACAGATAATTTCTGCAGATAGTTTATCTTTGCATTTTTACCTATTTTTTCTTCAAATAAATGAATCAAATCGATTAGACTTACAGGAAACTTATTCCCAATATTAAAAAGCTGTATTTGGTTAAAGCTTTTTTGAATAGAATTGTAAATTAAGCTAACAACATCACCTATATAAGTGTAATCTCGTTTGGAATTTCCATCTCCAAACACAGTCAGATTGCTTTCTGCAGAAACAGCATTAAAAATTTTATTCATCATTAAATCGGGACGCATTCTTGGTCCATAAACGCTGAAAAGCCTTAATATCTGTAATTCTATTTTAGAATCTGTTGCAAAATCAACTAGTATTTGTTCGGCTTTAACTTTAGAGTCTGCATAAGGACTTAATGGGCATAGCTTCGAGTTTTCGTTCCAAGGGATATCTGGATTATTACCATAAACACTCGACGATGAACTAAAGATAATCTTTTGTATGTCAACTCTCATGCACAGTTCACATATTGCTTGTGTTCCATTAACATTTACTTCATAATATATTTCAGGATGCTTCAACGAATACCTTACTCCAGCTTTTGCAGCAAGATGTATTATAGCGTCAAAACTTCCCGAAATTTGACTAGTAATTAAGTCGATGTCCTTGATGTCGGATTCTATTAGTGTGAAATTGCTGTTAGTAAGTGCTTTACAAATGTTATTTCGCTTTATCTCTGGCTCATAATAATCATCGAAGCTATCGATGCAAACAACCTCATTGCCTGTTGCTAGAAGATAATCACATAGATTACTCCCGATAAAACCTGCTCCGCCTGTTACAATTATCCTCTTGCTCACAATATTAATGTTGATTAAGGCAAAATTAGTAAAAATTTTAAGATGGGGAAAAAAAAGTACTTAGAGTGCCTAAAGTGCCTAAAGTGCCTAAAGTACTTAATAGGAATTTTTTATTTTAATGCTTATAGACTTTGCATTGCCGACTTGCAGTGCTTCTATAAATTGATAATTGTTTTGGAGGCAATGTAAACGTCGGTAAGAAGTAGTTAAAGTGCCTAGAGTGCCTAGAGTGTCTAAGTGCTGAGTGTTGATATTGATTATTTAATGATTTAATGTAAGAGATTTTTATTAGAATTTAAAATTGCAATTCAATAGTAGGGCAAATTCACGAATTTGCCCTACTAATTGGAATTTAAAAATTCGTTAATAATTTCCTTTTAGTGCTAAAGTATTCTATATACAGAATAAAATAAATCAAAACTATTCTGTAAAAAATAAAAAAAGTGTAAAAAATGTTGTAATATTAGAATAAAATGATTATTTTTGTGAAAATATGAAAAGGGGAATAGTATGGTAAGCATCGAAAGTCTAAAAAAGATTATAATTGAAAGTCGTGACTATGTGCAGTCACTGTCTTTTAAGGATAGAAATTTTGAATTTGAGAAAAATGCAAATTATGTGTTTGTAGGAATGCGTCGTGCAGGTAAAACCTTTTTGATTTATAATTTGATTAAAGACAGGGCTCGCGAAGACTTTCTTTACATAAATTTTGAGGACGAGAGGTTGATGGAATTTGAAGTCGCTGACTTTGATCTTTTACTTGAAGCATATAATCAACTGTTTAGTAAAAAACCAGCAATTTATTTTGATGAAATTCAGAATATTTTAGGATGGGAGAAGTTTTGTAGGCGTTTGGCGGATTTTGGTTACGAGATTTCAATAACTGGAAGTAATGCAAGCATGCTATCACGTGAAATTGCGTCAACTCTTGGCGGACGATTTATTGTAAAAGAAATTCAGGCTCTGTCGTTTGCAGAATTTCTATTTTTCAACGGTGTTAAGCTAGCCGATAATTTTGAGTACGGCAAGCAAAAATCAGAAGTTGTTAGATTTATGGATGAGTATATGCATTATGGTGGATTGCCTGAGTGCATAAAATATAATGACAAAAGGAATTATCTAAGTAATATTTTTCAGAAAGTTTTTTTCGGTGATATTATTGCAAGATACAAACTTAAGAATGAATTTGCACTTAGGTTGTTGATTAAAAAAATGGCCGAATCTGTAAATAACGAAACATCGTTTAACCGAATAAAAAACATTTTGAATTCGTCGAATGCCAAAGTCGGGACAGGAACTTTAATTGAATATTTTGGCTATCTCGAAGAATCTTTTCTGGTTTTTAGCATTACAAATTTTACTGCAAAGTTTGCCGAAAAGGAATCCAAAAAGAAGTTTTATTTTGCTGATACAGGAATATTAAATCTATTCTTGATTGACCAGAAATCTAAACTGTTGGAGAATCTAGTATATATTGAGTTGCGCAGAAGATTTCAGTCGGAAATTTACTTTTACAAACGAATAATAGAAACAGACTTCTACATCCCTGATCATAACTTGTTAATTCAGGTTTGTATATCGGTTAAGGATTACGAAACAAGAGAACGAGAGTTGAAATCGCTTAAATATTCGATGCGAGAACTTAAGGTAAATAAATCTATGATTATTACCTATGATGAGCAGGAAAAAATTGAAATTGCTGAGGGTGAAATTGAGCTTATTCCTTATTGGAAGTGGGTGTTGTAAGTGGTGGCTTCGACAAACTCAAAACTCAAAACTCAAAACTCAAAACTCAAAACTCAAAACTCAAAACTCAAAACTCAAAACCTCTAAATTCTAAAACCTAAATCAAAACGTTAAACTCAGAGCTCAAAACTCTCAAAACTCAAAACTCCGCACTTAAAACTCCGCACTTTCTAGAGACTCCAAATCAAATCCCAAAACCAAAGTCTCTAGTAATGCTTATAGCAAACGAGTGACTTGTGCCAAGCTGAACGCCATTATAATATCGGAAAACCGGCATGTCGTAAATAAGCGAAAAATTCCAAATCATATTGTAATTATAATTGATTTGTGGAGCAAGAAATAGGACATTGCTTCCAGAGGCAAATACCTCTTGTCCATACCTTAAATTTCGAAAACGATACTCATGTCGTGCTTGTAGTATTATTGTAATGTCTTTGGTTAATTCTGTATAGCGGTTGGCTAAGTGTTTTGATATGAAAAGCGAGGAGATAAATGCATCACCAAAACGATATCCTAGTTGATTTTGGTTATAATTTTTTTCCCATCGTCCAATCATAATAAGTCTCATACTTGGTCCTTCGAACTCTTTTACAAATAGAGCTTGTATAATTGAACCAAAATTTCCGGTTGAAGGTTGTAAATCAATGTCTAGTGTAACTCCATCAACTATTTGAGGCTTTGTTGTGAATGGAATTTTGGCACCTCCACTCACAGAGAATTCAAGTTTTTTTACAACATTTTTGTAAATGTTAAATTTTCCGCTAACTACGGCATTTGAGAAACCATATCCTTTGCTGAATAAGTCAAAATTTCTATATCTCTGTGTTTTATTTATAAAATATCCGGCTTCTAGCTCGAGTGTGAATTTTTTTGTGATTCCTCTACCAACATTAAAGCCAACATAATTGTAGTTAGCGTTTGAAACAGCCGCCGGAAAATCGTAGGGAATTGCTTCACTACCTTTATAGTATTGGTCGGAGTACGAATGACGATAAAAGCTTACAGCTCTTGTGATGCGGGGCTGCAGAACTCCAACATTTGCACTGCCTGCAATGGGGTTCCCGGGTGAGGCAAAGCACTGAGATTTTAACTCATTTGAGAAAATTAGGCAAGATGCAAATATTAAAAAGTATATTTTTTTTGACATGATTTTTTTCTAAAGTTCTCTTACAAAAACATTTTTCTCTTTACTCTTGGTGAAATTGTTAGCATCTCTAACGGTACAAGTAATTAAAATGTTCCCGAATATGCAAGGTGACGGAGTAAAAGTTACCTCATTTCCACTTCCTAATAGTACACCTGCCGAAGCAATCCATTCAAAAACGATGTCTTCGCCCGTTGCGGTTGCGGTAAACGTAATTGTTTCTCCTACGTCTATGCTGTCTTTGTCGGCAATAAGAGATTCAAAAATTAGTTCTGTTTGCTGTGGGGCAGGATTTTCAGGTTCGTCGCATGATATGCAAAAATAAGTAAGAGAAGTAAAGATTATTACAAGACTGATTGAAGATAATGTTTTCATTATTTTATGTTTTTATATTTTTTTAGTCTTTTACACATCTTATGGAATATGAATAGAATTTATTGAAGGAGTCATATCGTCCTACACCTGCATTTGAGGCTGTCCAGCATCTGCGATATGCATTGTTAGTGTTTGAAAGTCCTTCGGTGGAGCACCAAATATAGCCAAATTCTGTTGTGTTTCCTTCTAAATATAAAAAGTTTCCTGAGGATGTTCTAACACCTGACATTAGAATGTTAAATCCTGAACTGCCACCAGCTTTCATTGCTGTGCCAATTCCTTGTGCAGCACCTCTCCAATTGTTTTCAATATCAGCATCGGCAGGAAGCATTCCTATGCTTATTTCAAGCTCTTTAACTTCGCTATCGCTTGGGATGTGCCATCCTGTTGGACAAATACCCTGAGTGCTCTGTGTTGTAGTATATTCCATTGCTTCGTTCCATTGGTACAGACCTCCATATGTGTCGCAGTTTGCAGAGTTGTCAGAATAGCAAAACTTTTCGATAGTAGAATTGTCCGAAGCATTTGTGGCTCCGGTAATTTGTGTGCCAACGTTCAGATTGGCAGCCATCCAACATTTATCTTCAATGCTAATTGTGGGATAAGATTTTCCGTCTCGACTGTCTATAAGTAAATCTCCACAACTGAACGACTCTTCTGCAAAACTAATGGTTACATAATCTTCGGTATATCCACAATCATTATATACGAGCCATCGTAAGACGTATGTTTCACCTGCTTGTCCCGTAAAGATACTATTATGAGAATAAACATCGCTTACATTACCACCAGTTCCCGACGAAATTGACCAAAAACCTGTTCCTTCACTAGGTTCAGAAGCCGAAAGAATAGTTGATGTTCCTTCAATATCAATTTGGTCATCTCCTGCATTTGAATTATCGGGCTGAGCAAGCAGAATTATGTGTTTCTCCGAAGTGTAGTAGGAAGGAAGACAATCAATATCTGTTATTTGTAATCTTAAATAAACATCTGACGACAAATTTAATGTGTAAGTTGCTGTTGTTGCTCCTTCGTAATCGAACCAATTAATGCCATCTACTGAGTATTGCCACTGTAAATCACCACTAATATAGGATTCTGCATGAAGTATGAATTCATCTCCGATGCAGTATGTTTGACAATTTGCAATTTGTATGTTTGAAAGAAATATGCAAACACCAATTAATATTTTGATTTTATATTTCATTTTTACAGATGATTATTTTTTTAGTTATAAATAAACAATCAGAGATTAAGCTTACAGAATAAATTCCTTGCTCCAGTTTTGAGATGTCGATTATCTGTTTGTTGTTGAGAATGTCCTTGTTACTCAAAATTTGATTAAAAACAATTTGTCCTGTTTGGTTAGTAATTTGAATTTTAAAATTGTTAACATCAGTTAAACTTCGATTGAATTCAATAGAAATAAAGTCATACGAAGGATTTGGATATATGCTGATGTTATTTTCAGAATCCATATCAATATTTGTACTGTTTGGACACTCCGGAATGTAAAAAAACAAATGATGTTGTGAATATAGATTTACACTTATTAATATAAGGATAGGAAAAACAATAAACTTTATAATATTCATGCTTAAACTTTAGTGGTTTGGTTTGACAAATATAGTTAAAAAAAGTAAAACTTAAAAATGTTTATTGACACAGGGGATGGTGATAATTGTCAGGATTATTGCTACTGCTAAAAAAATCATTAACACTATTTTTAATTGAAAAAAATGATGATGAGCGTTTTGGCTGATTTTTATCAACCTATAGTTCATAAAAAATCATTTTCAGTTCAATTATTTTTATTTACATTTGTGGGGAAGAAATTTCACATTAACGAATTATTTAAACATTATTTTAATGAAAAATACAGCTTTTACACATTTTCATATTGCTGCAGGAGCTCGCATGGCCGAGTTTGCAGGTTACAATATGCCAATAGAGTTCACCGGTATTAACGACGAACATTTTGCATGTCGCGAAAAAATAGGATTGTTTGATGTCTCCCACATGGGTGAGTTTTGGGTAAAGGGTCCTAAAGCTTTTGAATTTATTCAGAAAGTAACTTCCAATAATGTTGCCGACTTATTTGACGGTAAAGTTCAATATTCTTGTTTTCCAAACGACCAGGGTGGAATAGTTGACGATTTGTTGGTGTATCGTTTTGATGAGAACAATTATCTTTTAGTTGTTAATGCTGCTAATATTGATAAAGATTGGAATTGGTGTGTAAAACATGCCACAGAAATGGGGCTCGAAATAGGGACAGAGTTGCAAAATGCATCCGAAAATATTTGTCAATTGGCAGTGCAAGGACCTTATGCGCTTAAGGCAATGCAAAAACTTACTGATGCCAATGTAATTGATATGGAATACTATACTTGTAAGCAAATTGCTTTTGCAGGTATTGATGAAGTGATTTTCTCTACAACAGGATATACAGGAGCAGGAGGATGTGAGATTTATGCTTATAATAAGGATGCCGAAAAACTTTATAATGCAGTTATGGAAGCAGGAAAAGAATTCGGTATAGCAAATGTTGGTTTAGGTGCACGTGATACTTTGCGCCTCGAAATGGGATTTTGTTTATACGGAAACGATATTAATGATACAACTTCTCCAATCGAAGCAGGTTTAGGCTGGATAACTAAATTTGTTGATGGTAACGATTTTATTATGAGAGCTCATCATGAAAAAATAAAAGAGGACAAACCGAGTAAAAACTTAAAAGGCTTTGTAATGATTGATAGAGGTATTCCTCGTCAGCACTATTTGGTTTATGATGCAGATGGAAACGAAATCGGAGAGGTTACCTCAGGTACTATGTCGCCAATGATGAAGGTGGGTATAGGTTTAGCATATCTAAAACCAGGATTTGGGAAACCCGGTACTGAAATCTTTATCGGAGTTCGAAATAAAATGCTAAAAGCAGAAGTTGTTAAACTCCCAATTTTCAAGGATCAAAAACCCGCTGTAAAATAATAATAATGCAAAAACTTTCCGGTAAATACATATCGGAAAGTTTTTTTTTAATACAATAGGATGAAGATAATTTGCATTGGACAAAACTATAAAGAGCATATAAAGGAATTAAACTCCGATTATCCCGAAGAGCCTGTTTTTTTTCTTAAACCCGAATCAGCTGTCTTAAGAAATAATGTGTTCTTTTTACCCGAGTTCTCCAACGACATTCAGCACGAAATTGAGATTGTAATTCGGATTAATCGGCTTGGTAAACACATAAATGCAAAATTTGCACATCGATATTACGATGCTATTGCGGTTGGATTAGATTTGACAGCCAGAGACCTTCAGCGAAAATGTAAAGAAAAAGGTCTGCCTTGGGAAATTGCTAAGGCATTTGACGGATCGGCAGTTTTATCCGAATTTATTCCAATAAGTGAATTTGTAAATCTTAATAATGTTGAGTTTTCCTTGAAAAAAAATGGCGAAATAGTACAAAAAGGGAATACTTCTGATATGATTTTTGACTTTGATAAGATTGTTGAGTATGTTTCCACATTCATGACATTAAAAATTGGCGATATTATTTTCACAGGAACACCATCGGGAGTGTCAAAATTGAATCGCGAAGATCAACTGTGCTGCTATTTGCAAGGGAGAGAAATGCTAAATCTCACGATAAAATAAAAAAATGAGAAATATGACAAAAACACTAAAAAAATAGAATATTAATTATTACTTTTGAAGACACACATTTTATAATAAATAGTTAAAAGATCAAAAAAAATGGATTTAATCAACAAAATTAAGGAAAACGCTAAAAAGCATGATATGCGTATTGTGCTACCGGAGGGGACAGAAATCAGAACATTAACCGCAGCCAATCAGATTATTGAGGAAAATTTGGCAAGGATTATCTTAATTGGTAATCCTCAAACGATAAATCAGCTTGCTAAAGACAATGGATTGTTAAGTATTGATAAGGCAATCATTTTAGATCCGATAAGCCATGAAAAAAAGGATGAGTATATTGATTTATTAGTTGATATCAGAAAATCGAAAGGTTTATCAAGAGAAGATGCGTCAAAACTTGTTGAAGATCCATTATATTTAGCTGTTTTGATGATTAAAGCCGGAGATGCAGATGGCGAAGTCGCAGGAGCAGATAATGCAACCGGCGATGTTTTGCGTCCAGCTTTTCAAATTGTTAAAACATTACCGGGAATTAGTGTTGTTTCTGGAGCATTTATAATGATATTAAAAGATAAGGAGTTTGGAGAGGATGGTTTGATGGTTTTTGCAGATTGTGCAGTACATCCAAATCCAACAGCTAAGGAACTTGCCGAAATAGCTGTTGCTACCGGACATACTACACGAGCAATTGCTGGATTTGAACCAAAAATCGCAATGCTTAGTTTCTCAACTAAAGGAAGTGCAAAACACGAAATGGTTGACAAAGTTGTCGAAGCAACAAAAATTGCTAAAGAAATGGCTCCTGATATGATGATTGATGGTGAAATGCAAAGCGATGCAGCAATTATTCCGGCAATTGGACAAAGCAAAGCTCCCGGAAGCAAAATTGCAGGTCATGCCAATGTCTTAGTTTTTCCAACTCTCGAAACTGGTAATATTGCATATAAACTAGTTCAGAGATTAGCTCATGCAGAGGCTATTGGTCCGGTATTGCAAGGAATGGCAGCCCCTATAAACGATTTGTCGCGAGGCTGCTCAGTTAGTGATATTGTTAATTTAGTTGCTATTACTGCAAATCAAGCAGCAGGAATGAAAAAGTAAAACCATTTGTTAAATTAAAATAAAATCTAAAAAATGAATGTATTAGTTCTTAATTGCGGTAGCTCATCAATCAAGTATCAATTACTCGAAATGGGCGAAAATCCAGAAGTCAGAGCCAAAGGTATTGTAGAGCGTATCGGTCTCAAAATTGGTTGCTTGGCTCATAAAAACGATCGTAACGAAAAGTTTGAAACAGAAACGGAAGTGCCAAACCATACCGTAGGTATTAAACTGGTTCTCGAAGCTCTCTTGGATAAAGAGCATGGAGTAATTGAATCGCTTGACGAAATTAAAGCTGTTGGTCATCGTGTTGCTCATGGTGGAGAGTTTTTTACTCAAAGCGTTTTGCTAAATGACGATGCTATTGCCAAAATTGAAGCTTGTTGCGATTTGGCACCTTTGCATAATCCTGCTCACTTACTTGGCATGCAAGCAATTAAAGATGTACTACCAACCGTCCCGCAAACAGCAGTTTTTGATACTTCATTTCACCAATCTATGCCTGCAAGTTCATACATGTACCCTCTTCCTTATAGCTTGTATGAGCAACATAAAATTCGTCGTTATGGATTTCACGGAACAAGTCATAAATTTGTTGCCGAAAAAGCTTGTGGTATTTTAGGTTGGAATATCGAAGAGAAGAAAATTATTACTTGCCACCTTGGTAATGGAGCATCTATTACTGCAATTAAAAATGGTAAATCTGTTGATACTTCAATGGGATTTACTCCAGTCGAAGGGCTTATGATGGGAACCAGAACAGGTGATCTTGATCTTGGTGCACTTTTGTTTATTATGGAAAAAGAAAATTTGTCAGTGAGCGAAGCAAATTCATTCATTAACAAAAAATGCGGAACAAATGGATTCTCCGAAATTTCTTCTGATATGAGAGATCTTGAAGCAGAAGCCGAAAAAGGAAACGAAAGAGCAGAGTTGACATTGCAAATGTATGCTCACCGAGTAAAAAAGTATATCGGTTCTTATGCTGCTGTTATGGACGGAGTAGATTTGATTATTATGACAGGTGGTATTGGCGAAAACTCTTACGATACAAGAGAAAGAGTACTTGGCGATATGTCTTATTTGGGACTTAAATTTAATAAAGAATTAAATCATGGTCTTAAAGGTAAAGATGAGGTCTTAAGTATGCCCGACTCTAAAGTTACAGTTATGAGCATTTCGACAAATGAAGAACTCGTAATCGCAATGGATACGGTTAAAATCGTATTTGGAAAATAAACCAAACGGAATTATTATAATAAGAAGCTATCTGCCGGTTGGTGGATGGCTTTTTTTATTCTCGTGGATCCGCAATATAAGGCATTTTTGCAAACTTTTGCACTCGCAATACAGGATATCCGAATTCGACATCAACAATGCCAAGCATTAGATACACTCCTGTGCCTCTAAAAGGATATTCTTTAAGGCTGTCGGGGAAATGAACAGTGTCATAAAACTTGCCTTCTGAATCAATCCAAGTCATGAAATTCATAATCGCTCCATTACCTGTTCTAACATATTTTAAGGTAACAAAAGCGCCTAACATTTTAACTGTTTTGCTGCGATTTTTAAGCATGTCTTTATATTTTATTTCGCCACGATACTTTGTTTTAAGCATCTCGAAAAAACTCATGCTTACAGGAAAACCTATCAACTCAATCTCATCATAACTATCTTCGATAAGTGATTTTTTTAGCTCAGGCAGCTTGTATTGCGGCTCATTAAATGTAAACAGTTTTTTTTGAGTTTCGTAAATGCTAGTTTTGACTTTTGGTCTTAAAACGCACGATTTCCACATGAGCTCGGCTTTAGAAAATCCTGTGAAATTAAAAGCACCGATTCGGATAAGAATGTTTAACTGCTCGTCGGGAATAGGGCATCTGTTTAAAAAATCGTCGAAACTTGTAAAACTGCCATTTAGATTCCTTTCAAAAATGATGCGACTCACAAGAGCGTGTTCCAGATTTTGCAAATGAATAAAGCCAATATAGATATCCTTGTCAATTATACTTGTCAGATATTCGCTTTTGTTTATACATGGTAGCTTAATTGTTGCACCAAGTCTTTTGGCTTCGTGAAAATATACCCATGAGGAGTAAAAACCTCCAAAATTGTTTATCACGGCAGTCATAAACTCTAATGGGAAGTATGTTTTTAGAAAAAGACTTTGGTAGCTTTCGACTGCGTACGATGCCGAGTGAGCCTTTGAAAAAGAATATCCGGCAAAGGACTCTATTTGTCGCCACAACTCCATGCTAACTTTTTGCGGACGATTTAGTTTATTGCATAAAGTAAAAAATTTGTCTCGTATGCTGTCAAACTGTGCTCTCGATCTAAATTTGCCACTCATAGCACGTCGTAATACATCGGCATCGGCTAAATCCATTCCGGCGTAATGATGACAAACTTTTAATACATCCTCCTGATATACCATCACACCATAGGTCTCGCCAAGTTGCTCTTTCATAATAGGGTGCAAATAATCGAAACTGTCGGGATTATTGTATCTAACGATATACTCTTTCATCATTCCCGATTTTGCAACTCCCGGACGTATTATTGAGCTTGCCGCAACAAGTGTAAGATAATCGCGACACTCCAGTTTGCTAATTAGCCCCCTCATTGCAGGGCTTTCGATATAAAAACATCCTATTGTGTCGCCGGTTGCCAAAAAATCGTTAACCTGTGGGTCTTTTTTAAATTTTTCGACTTGCCGAATGTCAATTCCTTGTCCACGATTTTTTGAAACAATTTCTACACAATCGCGTATGTGACCCAATCCTCTCTGCGAAAGAATATCAAATTTTTCGAATCCGAGGTCTTCGGCTACATACATGTCCCACTGTGTTGTAGGAAATCCTTTTGGGGGCATATCTAAGGCGGCATATTGGTAGATGGGAGCATTGCTAATTATTATTCCACCTGCATGAATTGTGCGTAAATTTGGGAAACCAGATACTTGTGAGGCCAGCTCGATGATTTTTTTATGCAGACTGTCTTTGTCTTTTACCGATTGTGGATTCTTTGCTAAAATATCAAGTTCCTCTTTTGGTAAACCATTCACTTTTCCTAACTCCCGAAGTATCGACCTGGTTTTAAATGTGTTCATTGCTCCTAAAAGTGCAGTGTGCTCGTAACCATACCTATTAAATATGTATTTAGTAACATCGTCGCGGTCGCGCCACGAAAAATCTATGTCAAAATCGGGCGGACTACTACGCTTAGGATTTAAAAAACGCTCGAAGTAAAGATTTAACTCGATAGGATCGACATCGGTAATTCTTAAAGAATATGCAACAATACTGTTTGCACCGCTTCCACGTCCAACATAAAAATAATTTTTCGATTGTGCATAATTAACTATGTCGGAGGCAATTAAAAAATATGATACAAATTTTAGTTTTTCAATTATTTGTAATTCACTTTGTAAACGCTCATAAGCAATCAAATTGTGAGCCCCGTAACGTTTTATTAAACCTCTCTCTGATAATTTTCGCAACAGTTGAACATCGTTAGCAAATGAATCGGTAAAAAGCTTTTTGTTTTTGTGCGATTTGTCAAATATTAACGAGCAGCTTTTTAGCAGGTTTAGAGTGTTGGTGATTATATCGGGATAGTCGCTGTAAATGTTTCTGATATATGATGGGTGCATGATAATATCACTCGATGAGGCATGTAAGTCGGCAGGGAGTTTTGATATAAGACTATTGTTGTCAATTGCTCGCAAATTTCGAAACAACTCAAAGTCTTTTATCTCTCTGAAACTTATCGAGTGTAAAACAATCATCTTACTTCTGAACCTGGAAAGTCTTGAGCTTAATAGCTTTTTTGCATCTGTCGGGCGAATGCCGATATATTCATTTTCTGCTATAGTATTGTTGACAAAATTCTCGAAAGGAATCACAGTGTAAACATTGTTAAATTCAGGGATAGTTTCCCGATTTCTTTTTTTTTGGTTTATCTCGGTCAGATATCTGTTGATTTCGGCTAAGCCCTGATTGTTTTTTGCGATAAGAATAAATAATTGTTTATGGGAGTTGTCTCTAATATCGACTCCGGCTATTGCTTTTATCCCATTTTGTCTGCAAGCGAAATAAAACTCAGGAATGCCGGCAGTATTATTAATGTCGGTTAAAACAATGCTGTCAATGTCATGCTTAAAAGCTGATTCAGCAAGCTGTGTTGGCGATATGCTGCCATGACGCAAACTATAATATGTATGACAATTTATAAACATGATGATTAAAATATAATCTTTTATAAGTTTGCAATATAATCATTAGTTTTGTTTTGTGCAATTTTTTTTTATTTATTTAGTTTTGTGGAATTGTAGCAGATCACTTAAAACGTTCAAGCGATCCGATAGCTATCGGATTCGCGTTTGGATGTTTTAAGAACACGAGAACCATTTTTTGTAATTTTATAAGAATTTTAAATATTGATTAGTTATATGATCTCCAAACCCTTATGAAACGCGATGGATTCGCGCTTCAACGGCTGTAAACTATTTAAAAGACTAAGGTTTTAATTCAATTGCTTAATCGGGGTCGAAATAAAATCAGACTTTCAGCCTGATTTGTATTATTGCTAAAGTTTGCAGATTGTTTCTTGTGTTCTTAAAATGACTTTCAGTCTGATTTGTATTTTTGCGCTTTATTCGGTTTTCAGGCTTAAAGCCTGACTTATTGTAACCTTATGCAGCGCATCAGGTTGATAGACACAAATGCCATTTGAGCGCTGAAGGCGCGGCTTTAAAGTTAATAATAAAGTTATCTAAAAACTTGCTTTTCAGTTCTTATACTTTCAAAAATCGAATCCGATAGCTACAGGTTTCGCGCTTATTTTTTTTTATAAAAAAAAGAGGCCAATGAATACATCGACCTCTTGAGGGATATGTTTTGAAATTATTTATCAAATAATTACATTTTGATTTTTGCTTTGGTGTTAAAATAGTCGTCACATAAGTAGATTGCAAAATCGGCACCATCAAAAACTTCTTGCGAAATTAGACCTGCATATTCTTTTGCAATTTCATTATATTCGCTGTCGTTCCAATAATCTTCGCCAACAACCATTTTAAAGATGTAGGTTCCATTTTCTTTGGTAAAAATAATACTTTTAAGTGTCCCATCGGTAAAACCCGTTTCAATCAAATAGTTGCCTAGTTTGTTTACTTCTCCATAAGAAACTGAACCATCGAATTCAATTTCGGTTCCATCAAAGGTTTCCATTTCGTAATCGCTTTCAAGAACAGGGGCTTCTCCATCCATTTTAACTGCTTTAATGGTTTTAAGTTTTTCGTCGCACATGTGTAACTCGACAGGAGATCCATCTAAAACATCATTAGATAAATTATAAATAAACTGCAAGGCAATTTGTTCGTATTCTTCGTCTTCGTCGTATCCTTCTTTAACAACCATCCTAAATTGATATGTGTCTCCATCTTTAGCAATTTGAACGGTTTTTTCTTCTCCATTAGTAAAATCTATTTCTTGCAAATATTTTCCAATATCATTTGCTTCATCTTCGGTAATGTCATCGGTGTAATAAAGCTCTGTTTCATCAAACATTAGTTTTGTTCCGTAGTTATTACACGAGATAAATGCTAGAGAAAAAGCAAGCAGGCTTAGTAAAATCAAATTCTTTTTCATAGTATGTAATTTAAATTAGACTTATTTTTATCAAAAATAAAAAATTATTCTTTACTAGTGCAAAACTCTAGCGATTTTTTATGAAAAGACTATCAAATCCTCCCAGATAGTTTTAGCACACAAGTAGCAAAATTTGTTATGTCTTGTTGATAGTTTTTTACTAAAATATGGTGAATCAATTAGTTACAAACAGCATTAGTTTTTAATGAGTTTAATAGTTTTTGATCCATGATTTGTAATTATTGAGATAAAATACACGCCATCAGCAAGATTGTTGATGCTTATTTCATTATTATTGGCTAAAGATTGTTGTAATATTCTTTTACCCGAAATGTCGTTAATAATAATATTTACATCTGTGTATGTATCAATACCATAAATTTTGAATGTTCCATTGCTTGGATTTGGAGAGATGCTAATGTTGTCCAATAATTCATCTAAAATATTAGACGTGCATTCTTCGGGTATAAGGTTTACCTCAACATAAGAAGTTTTGCACGAAGGTGTGCTGATTATCCAATCATAGAAATAGTAGTAATAATCAGTTGGGCCTGTGCTTGCACTGCTTTCTTTTATGCTAACAATATCAGCAATATTATATGGATAGTTTAGGTATGAGCTTTCGTTAGTTCTGAATAAGTCGGGAGAGCCTAGTCCAACTAATTGTAAATCTGTACCAACTGGTACGTCGATGTTTAGGTCAACTCTGGAAACTCCGGCCGGGCAATAAACTGTTTTAACCGCAATTGTTTCACTAGTGCTTGTTCGTAAAGCAATATTTCTATTTCCTGCATACTCGGCATTAACCTCAACAGACTCAAGTAGAAACGACGAATATGAATCGAAAACTAAATAATGAATATAGCTTGTGTTGCCAAAGAATCCTCCACCCGATGTGTTGTTTGAAGCTCCCACATTATATTCATCTCCTGCAAATACTTCTCTCAAATAATATGTTTCGGTTTCGGAGATTTGAGGATGTTCCCAACTGTTTCCAATATGTTCCGGCGTTTCGTCTTGCATGTTTTCGTACCAATATGCTTCTCCATCTAGGTCTAAGTTTATTTCAAATGGAATGTTTGAGCAAGCCTGGATTTGAGAAATCTCAGGTGCATCCGGCATTGCAACTGTAATATAGTTTTCTTTTTCTAAGACATTTGAGCCGAACTCATTAGTAACGGTTAAACTTACTGTATAGGTTCTGTTTTCGTTATAATAATGTGTAGGATTTTCTTCAGTACTTACAGGTGATCCATCTCCAAAATTCCATGACCATGATTCGGGCAGGTTTATGGAATTGTCGGTGAAGCTTATGATTCCATCGCAGCTATATTCTTTATTAGCAGAAAAATAGGGGACAGGAGGGTTTTCATTGCCTATGCAATCATATTGAATTTTGAATCCCGGACGATTTAATCCTCCATCAGAATAAAATCTTATTGTAATATACTCTCCTGTGGAGGTAATTGTTCCGGGGTTTCCGGTTGTGTTACAATATACAGAGGAGTTAATTTGAGGTGATGAGGTATTTTGACCGTCGTAGAAAGTGATATAGTCATAATCACAACTTGCTCCGCTACCTTCTTCGATATCAAACTCTAGGATATTTAGAACAATTGCAGCAGAACCCGGTGCGTAAATTGTCAGACTTGCATCTGTATTGTCTATATAGTTTGCTTCGGGACCACCTGCATCATATATTGTCCCGCTACAGTTTTCGACAAGAGAATTTCCGCTTGTAGGCATTAGAGTTAAGCATGGAATTGATTCGTCGATTACGATATAATCTGCAATTGTCTCGGTGTCGCTACCACAGGAGCTACCGTCAACCTCTAGTTGCACATCAAAGTAACCAAAGTCTGTATAAACATGAGTTGGGTTTATATCCGTTGAAGTATTTCCATCACCAAAATCCCACAAGAAATTATCGCCATTATAGCTTTGGTTGGTGAACTGAACTTCGAAAGGTGGCTGACAGCTTTCCGTATAGCTTGACGAAAAACCTGCATGAACTTCATCAACATAAGGAGCATCAGCTACACCGATTGCCCAAAATCCATTACCTACAGCTTCAACTTCAGGAGAACAAGCACCATACAAATCAGCTGCTGCTTGCATTGCATAAAACCAAGCGTCATGATATTGTGATGTCGGAGTTAAATAAACAGTCTGAAGTCGAAATGCAATTTTTTCGGCTTTGTCTAATCCAATTGCATTTACAGAATATGAATCGCCATTGTCGTTTGTGCCGCTGCCGCCTTCGCTTAGCAGATAAAACCAATAACAAAGTGGTGACATGTTTGTGTGCACTCCTCCGTAATCTTCCGATCCCCAAACCCAATAGTTTCCCTGATATGTGTCTGGTTTGTTTGTTGCGTTAGGATCAGCTAATGATCTAAATGCAAATCCGATGTCTTCGCCAACAGTCCAATCAGAATATTCAGGTGCAGCATAAAATTCAACTGATGCCCCAAAGATATCGCTAAAAGCCTCATTTAATGCACCACTCTCATCCTGATAATTTAAACCGCAAGTATAAGATGTTAGTCCATGCGTAATCTCGTGTGCACAAATATCAATGGTGGTTAATGGTGTAGTTCCCCCTTCGGGATTTCCGTCTCCATAAGTCATCCACTGGCCGTTCCAGAAAGCATTTGTGTTTGAGGCCATTCCGTATTCTACCAAATTAAAATGAATATAAGACCACAATGGATGTCCATCATTATCAATACTGTTGCGACCGTGCACATTTAGATAATAATCGTAAGTAGATGCTGTTGCATACTGAGCATCTGTTGCATATTCATCATATTCTGCATTAACATTATCCCAATAATTATCTGCATCAGTAAAGTCTATTGCAGCATCATAATCCGAACTCATATTGCAATCCAGCGTGCGCACTCCGTCACCTCTGGTGTTATCGTTTAATATATATTCCGATCCAGTATATTCAGTACTAATTTGTCGTGTTCCGCTATAAGCTGTAACAGCTGTACCTATCTCATCCGACACATGTATTAGTGATACTTCAAATAATACTTCACCTGTGTTAGCGTCTATGTAAATGTTTTTTCTATCATGCGGAAGCTTTGAGTAGATATTTAATTTATAGGCTGTTTTGTAAACCGACTCGTTGTTAAATTTTTGATTTATTGGCACAATTATTTTTTCGGCATTTGGATAATAGCTTGCAGTATTATCGCCTGTAAATTCTTTTAGTAAATTTTCTTCTCCGGCACTTTCCCACATATACAACTCAGCATCAATATGATTTAGAGCTATTTCTAAAGCTTGGTCGGGTGATATCGAAAAAGTAGGAGTAATGCTTATGTTGTGCATTAGATTTCCGTTCATTGAAAATACTTTACTTCCATCAAAATGAATAGACCATGCCGAAAACTCTATTGGAATTCCTGCATAGGTTTGATAAAATCTATGAGTTTGTTCAGAATCATAGTTTTTTTGGACATTTTTTAATTCAATCGATAGATTGTCATTCTCAAAATAGCTTTTTGTAATTGAAATAGCTTTTTCAATGTTAATATGTGTCGATTTATTAAAATGAATGAAATTGGGAACATTTGTGTGTGGTTTCATCTTGACGATATCAGCTCCGGGAGCAATATTATTTGCTTTATCTGATTTGTAAACTTGTCCAAAAACGATTGCTGATATAAATAATAAGGTAAGTAAAATTGTAGTTTTTTTCATAATAAATAAAATATGTTGTAAAGTTAAATAAAAGACTTTAATTATTTATTATGGTTGCAGTAAAATCAAATATTAAAAATAGTTTTTATACAAATGGTGGTTTCATTGGCAGAAATCTAACATATCATGTCTTTGACGCGAGTTTAAGAAAAACATAAATCGGGATATTTATGAAAAAAAACAAAAACTCAAACATGAAAGAACTATTTTGAGCTTTTATTCCATTAATTCGGCTTACAAATGCATCTAAAGTGTTGCCATAAAGATTGCCAAAAAAGATCATTCGGATTGTTAATTGTATTGCATCTGCATCGTGTTTGCCATATTCTTCAACTAATTTATTTGTCATTTCTATATTCGGATTTCGGTTTGTCTCTGCATAATGTTGGGCATACATTAAGCCGCTTAGCTCGAAATCTGTTGCTGTTGTATCGAATTGTTGAGCAAAGAGTTTTTTTACGTCATTGGCAGGAATGCCGGCTTTTATAGCTTGTTTTGCATGAAACCATTTGCAGTAAGTACATCCATTAATTGCAGATACTACGGTCATGATTTTCTCGCGAAAAATATTGTTGATTTGTGCGCTTTTGTTTAGTTTGATTAGTGAAGAAAAGTTTGAGAATAGAAAAAGTAAATCTCCAAAAAAACTTTTTAGGGTGAAGACTTTTTTATTAAATGTCTTGTCAAAATTCATGTTATTTTTTTTGCAGCTTCTTATATGTCTGATAATCAGCTAAATTCCATTCGAGCCAGTTCATGTGTTCGTATCTTTTTAGAAATTTTTCTTTTTTCTCAAAAACCTCTGCCTGATAAATATAAATATCCCACAAATAGGGTAGGTTGATATCAAACGGCATAACTTCTTGTTGCACTTTGTTAATTTCCTCTAATTCTTCGGGTGTTTTAAGAGTGTATGGGAGAGCCGAATTGTTTAGTTTTGCCATAAATCTGTAATCAATCAAAGAACGGTTATAGTTGTCAAAGTTGAATTTTGCAATAAGCATATCCCAATTTACACAAGTTGTTAGTATTAAAACGGTAAACAAGGCAAATCCATTGACTTTCCATAAATAGAATGAACTTTTAAGTTTTAGAATCTTAATTATAATAGTAATAAGTCCGATTAGTGTTAGAAGTAAAAAGAAAAGAACCGCTATTCGTTTATAAGCAAGTCCAAAATAGTTGATGTACCAATAGTTTCTGATTACTACCGAAATTACCATTATAATATTTTGTGCAATCCAAATAATCGTTAGGCGCTTTAGCCATTTGTTATTAGGATAAAAGTTTAAATTTCTACGGAAGTAAAATAGTGCTATTGCAGCCGAAAGGAAAATCGAAAAAACTAAAATCCAAGTGCCTTCGTGAACAAATTCCTTTAAAAAACTACCATCCCACTCAAAACCAAACCACAAGAAGGTAAAATCTAGGATGTTAAAATAAAGTATTAGCGCATTTAGCGAAGATAATAATACAACACCTGAAAGATATTGAGTTTTAAGACTTGTGTTTTTAAAGCTTATAAAACTCTTTTTCCGAGTTCGAAATAAATTATCATTTCCTTTAATATCCATTTCGTATAATCCAACAGGTTTAGTTTTCATGTACAGCGAATTGCCTACGATAAGTCCAAAAATTATCATGAGAAAGAAAATAATATCAATGCGTTCGAGAAAGTTTACTACTGCATTAATTATGCCCTCGAATTGCTCATAAAATTTTGTGCTTGCTGAGGCATATAAAATGATAAAGAATATTAGTACTGACAATGGAATAATGATGAGATAGAGGATTTTGCTGGCATTCATCTTTGATTTAGAATTGCTGGATTTTGGACTTTTACTTGTGTTGATAATTGTTTTGTTTCCCCAATCGAGTAAAATGCTAATTTGTGATGAAAATAATCTAAAAAATGACTCAGTAAATGCGTGTATATATGATCTAAAACCTTGGTAAGATAATATCCCGCTTAGAGTAAATAAACTAACAATATTTATAAAAATACTCCAGGTCGTATTTAATAAAACAACCATCAATCCCGATAAAAACACTCCGGCAATCATCGACATTGTTAGTCCGTTAAATTTTACAGGCTTGTTGATATAAAGCATTATCGGAACTACAACCAGCTCAAATAACAGCAGGTTTAATCCAATGTAGTTTTTGTAAAATATAAGTGCAAAAAAAACAGCCGATAATAAATTGATAAGTAGAATTTGCTTTTTATTCATCTTTAGTTTCGTTTTTGATTCAGCAATATAAACTGTAAAAATACAAAAAATATTGTTTTGGGGATGTTAATACAATTAGGTGGAAAGATGTCGTTTATTGCAGGAATTTATATTTATCTCCAAAAAAGTGTAAAATTGACAAAATTTATCTCCAAAAAAGTGTAAAATTATTCAAAATTATCTCCAAAAAAGTGTAAAAAAATACAAAATTATCTCCAAAAAAGTGTAGCAGAGGTAGCTAATTGTCGGGATATTCCTCAATAAGCCCTTCTACTATCCACTTGGCTAAAGCTTGGCGGTTATCGGGATTTACAAACCTTTTTCTGTCTTTTTCGTTTTGAATATTTCCGAGCTCAATAAAAACAGCAGGAGGGAGGACCTTTCGAATTACCAGTAAGTTTCTTGGAGAAACGGTTCCCTCGTATCCACGGTTCGGTTGAAATTCGGCATATTTATCAGAAAATTTTTGCTGCAATATCTTTGCAGTTGCTTCGCCTTTTTTACTTCCCGGGAAATGGTAGAAAAAGACATCGACATTAGCACCTGTCGAACGAGAATCGAGATGAATAATGATAACCCGTTGGTACTTGTACTTTTTATTTTCAGCGTAAAGGTCATTTACGGCATCGGCTCTTTGAATCAGCCTTTGGTTTTGACTCCGTGGAATTTCTGCATCGGGATAACAATACTCGTCATAATCAATTTCAAGTAGTTCATCATCTCTGATACCATCATTTGGGTCGTTAATTATCATAAAAACCTTACCCGAGTGTTCTTCAATTTTCTTTGCAATTCTAAGTGTAATATCATAAGCATACTCATCCTCACTAATTTGTTTCCCATTTATTTCGCTAACTGCTCCCGGATCAGGACCACCATGACCGCTTATCAAATAAAAGATCGCTCCATCGAGTTGCTTATCTATAATTGTATCTGCATATAAAAGTCCATTTGACTGTACAATTGAATCATTAATGATTAGTATGCTGTCGTTTGTTTCGCTCGTTTCTTCAGCAATGTCCTCAATAAATGGAGGTAAAAAATATGTCTCTCCTTGAATTAACTGGTCTTCTAATCCTATTTTGTTGTTATTTATTGACTTAAATGCATTATAATAGTCCTTGGCAGGATAACCGTTTTCGCGAAGAATCTTATATATTCCGTCACCTTTTTGAGCAACAACAGTTTTTAGACTATCGCTTGACTGAGCCCAACCGCAAATATTGAAAAATATCAAAAATGCAAAAAAGGTAAAAATTGTTTTTATCTCTTTCATATTCGACAAAAATATAAACATTTAAACAAATTTCAATAAAAATGATTAATATATGTGTTATTAAGTTAAAAAGTGGTAATTTTGCAAAAATTTTTTTTATGATTAGGATAACACTACCCGATGGTTCTGTTCGGGAATACGAAAAAGGAATAACCGGCTATTCTATAGCTGAGAGTATTAGTCCGCGACTTGCTAAAGAAGTATTGTCAATCACTGTTAATGGTGAGGTTTGGGATATTACGCGTCCGATTGATAATGATGCAAAAATAGTTTTACACAAATTTGAGGACGAAGAGGGTCAGCATGCATTTTGGCATACATCTGCACATATATTGGCTGAGGCTATTGAGGCAATTTTTCCCGGAACAAAGTTTGGTATTGGTCCAACAATAGAAAACGGGTTTTATTACGATATTGAGATGCCTGAGGGACAATCGCTTTCGGAAAAAGATTTTGCCGTCATCAATAAAAAAATGTTGGAACTTTGTCAACAAAATAACGAAGTTGTTAGAAAAGACATTTCGAAGGAAGAAGCTTTAGCATATTTTACAACAAAAGGAGATGAATACAAATTAGAGTTGATTTCAGAACTCGAAGATGGCACTATCACTTTATATTCACAAGGTAACTTTACTGATTTGTGTAAAGGGCCACATTTGCCATCGACAGGCCACATAAAAGCGATTCAGATTTTAAGTCTTGCCGGAGCATATTGGCGTGGGGACGAAACTCGTAAGCAGCTTACTCGAGTTTATGGAATAAGCTTTCCAAAGCAAAAGATGCTACAAGAGTATCTTGAGATGATTGAAGAAGCAAAAAAACGAGATCACCGCAAGATTGGAAAAGAATTGGAATTGTTTCATTTCTCTCCTAAAGTTGGTATGGGGATGGCATTGTGGTTGCCTAGAGGTACAGAGTTGCGCGATCGTCTAGAAGCATGGCTTACAGCAGAGTTGAAGAAGCGTAATCATGAAATGGTTAAAACTCCACATATTGGTCATGTCGATTTATATAAAACTTCAGGTCACTACGAAAAATATGGTAAAGATTCTTTTCAGCCAATACAAACTCCTGCCGAAGGGGAAGCCTTTATGCTAAAACCAATGAACTGTCCGCACCATGTTGAGATATTTAAGGCAAAACAATACTCTTATAGAGATTTGCCATATCGTATGGCTGAGTTTGGTACCGTTTATCGTTATGAGCAACACGGCGAATTACATGGATTAACTCGTGTTCGCAGTTTTACTCAGGACGATGCTCACGTTTTTTGTCGTCCCGATCAGGTAAAAGACGAATTCAAAAGTATTATTGAGTTGATTATGTTTGTTTACAAATCGCTTGGATTTAAAGATTATAAGGCTCAAATATCCCTACGCGACCCTGATGATAAAACAAAATATATCGGTACTGACGAAAATTGGGAAAAGGCAGAACAGGCAATTCAGGAAGCTGCTCACGAGATGGGACTTAAACCAACAATTGAGCTTGGCGAAGCGGCATTTTACGGTCCTAAATTAGACTTTATCGTTAAAGACGCATTAGGTCGTAATTGGCAACTTGGAACAATTCAGGTTGACTATAATCTACCCGAAAGATTTGAGCTTGAATATAAAGGTGCCGATAATTTGTCGCATCAGCCAATAATGCTGCACAGAGCAATCTTTGGATCTATGGAAAGATTTGTTGCAGTTCTTATTGAACATACGGCCGGAAAGTTCCCGTTATGGTTAACTCCAGATCAAGTTGTTTTACTTCCAATTAGCGAAAAATTCAACGATTATGCAAAAAAAGTTTTGGAATTGCTAAAAAATTACGATATTCGCGGCAAAATTGATGACCGTAATGAGAAAATTGGTCGAAAAATTAGGGATAACGAGTTGCAGAGAATCCCTTATTTGTTGGTTTTAGGCGAAAAAGAAGAAGAATCAGGAAATGTATCTGTGCGCAAACAAGGTGAGGGTGATATTGGAAATATGAGTATAGAAGAATTTGCAAATTTTATTAACGACCAAATTCAAAAAGATTTTGAAAAATAATTTTTATAATAGATTTTAATTAAAGGAGGAACAAGTTATAGTATATCTAGGTAAAAAAATGAACAGGCCCATTAGACAGGTAAAGGAGGATGAGCACAAAATAAATCATAAAATTCGTGCTCCATTTGTCCGATTGGTTGGAGACAATATCGAAAATCAAGGTATCGTTAGTCTCCGCGAAGCTTTAGATTTAGCTGATAAGTTGGATCTTGATTTGGTTGAAATATCACCAAATGCAGAACCACCTGTATGTAAGATAATTGATTATCAAAAATTCTTATATCAGCAAAAGAAAAAGCAAAAAGAAATGCAAAGTAATGCCCAAAAGGTTGTAATTAAAGAAATCAGATTTGGTCCAAATACTGATGATCATGATTACGCTTTTAAGCTCAAGCATGCTATTAAATTTCTTGAAGAAGGAAACAAAGTGAAAGCTTTTGTTTTCTTTAAAGGACGTTCTATTATTTATAAAGAACAAGGTGAAATCCTTTTGCTAAAATTAGCTCAGGATGTTGAAGATTATGGCAAAGTTGATCAAATGCCAAAACTCGAAGGAAAGAAAATGCAAATTATTATATCACCAAAAGCGGCAAAGAAGAAGTAATAACTAAAAATTTTAATGCGATGCCAAAAATGAAAACTAAATCCGGTGCGAAGAAAAGATTTGTTCTGACTGGAACCGGTAAAATCAAAAGGAAACACGCTTATAAAAGCCATATCCTTACAAAAAAGTCAACAAAACGTAAAAGAGCTTTAACTCATTTTACTACTGTTAACGAGAGAGACCTAAAAAACATTAAGTTGTGTTTAGGAATGAAGTAAAAAGTGTTTATTAATCAGAGTGATTTAGCCGAAAGATTCGTCCTTGGACGGACGCTAAACATTCGCAAAACGAAAAATTATGCCAAGAAGTGTTAATGTTGTTGCTGCAAGAAACAAAAGAAGAAAAGTTCTTAAGCAAACAAAAGGGTATTTTGGAGCTAGAAGTAAAGTTTGGACTGTTGCCAAAAATGCCTACGAAAAAGGGCTTACATACGCCTACAGAGATAGAAAAAATAAAAAGAGAACCTTTAGAGGTCTATGGATTCAGCGTATTAACGCAGGTGCTCGCTTACATGGATTAAGTTATTCTCAGTTTATGGGTAAAATTCATGCTAATAATATCGATCTTAACAGAAAAGTTTTAGCCGATTTAGCAATGAATCATCCAAAAGCTTTCGAAGCAATTTGTAAAAAATTGAAATAAATGAATGAATTTGCCGATTTTGGTTTAATGCTCGCTTAGGCGGGCATTTTTTTTTTAATATTATTCTTGTTCTTGTAATCAACAAAATTTTTTGAGTTTCTCGAAAAATTACCTATTATTTTTAAACATAAACCAAAAAAATCTTAGCAACAATAAAAACTCCTGATATTAAAAGTAACCATAATCCGGTAATTGCGAACCGCAAAAAAGAAAAAGAACCGGCGTTTCGACCTGTGATATTTTCTTTCCTGTTTTTCATTTTGATAGTTTTATTTGTTTATTATTAAAACGTTAATTTATATGCATGGTTGCTTGTGTTAGATGGGGCAAAAATAAAAATTTTGACTCATCAAACTAAAATTACTATATTTGTTGAATAATAATCGACCAAGTACGTGTATGAGAAAAAATCTCTTTTTTGTGTTGGCTGTTTTGTGTAGCATCACAATAAATGCTCAGGAAGTTGATGTGTATTTAATTCCCGAAAACGTAGAAACACTGATGCAAAATAACGAAAATGTCTTTTTTGAACCGATACTTTATGAGGATATAGTCGATTTTCCCGGAATATCCGAAACTGACAGAAGATTTGGACTTAACCAAGAGGAACAAGATATTGCTAATTCTCAGAATGTTTTTACTGTTTTTGATTTAGATGCCGAGTTTGGTTGGAGTAAAACTTCAAAATATGTAAATATTCCTCTTTCTTATTATTACAAGAATTTCGAAATGTCATTAAAAATGCCTTTTTACTTCCAACGTAGGGTGCTATATTCTCATGGATATGTGTCGGCTTATGGTTTGGGAGATTTGGTGTTGAGTGCAGCTTGGAAGTTCTATAAGCCGGGTGTTTATAATCACATATCGGCTAATTTGAGTTTTCCTACCGGAAATCAAAACAAAAACTCTGACGGTTATTTATGTCCACTTGGTACTGGTAGTTATGATTTGATTTTTACTGATAGATTTCAATTTAATCAGCCAAAATATTCAATTAATGCAATTCTTACATACCGTTATTCGGGCGATTCGCAAAGAAAAGTTATT
This sequence comes from Bacteroidales bacterium, assembly GCA_016937855.1. GTDB lineage: Bacteria > Bacteroidota > Bacteroidia > Bacteroidales > ML635J-15 > Bact-19. The sequence continues at coordinate 52,397 of JAFGVU010000003.1, forward strand.
ATTAGTTATCCTGATTTGGGTGGAACTGAAACAATAAACTACTATCTAAATAATGGACACACTGTCGTGTTTAATTCATCATATAATCACTATATAACAAACTTTTTTTCTGTTTTTGGAGGTCTTACATTGATGAAGAATATTAGTGGAGATTTGTCCAGAGAGCAGATTTGCTCTTGGAACCCTGAGATTGTTAGAACAATTTCTGAGGGGGCATATCGTGAATTTTTTATTTTTGACGCTAAGTTGGCAACTTCTGTTAATATTTACGCAACTGATGTTGTTCTGGTGATGACAATTCCGATTTATACAGATTATAAAACACAAAGTGTTTCAAGTGACCGAAAAATTGGATTTTATCTTAAACTTAGTCGTAATATTTTTTAATAATTTATGAAAAATAATTCAAGGGAAATATTGATTTATGTGTTTATTATCACCTTTGTATTTTTATCTTGCCAAAGAGATGAAATTATCGAAATTAAACCTATGGTCTCATTACAATTAGAGATTAAATCATCACAATATAAAATTGAATTTCCAGATACTTTCGTAGCCAAGATTGAAATTTTGCAGATAAGTCAAACAGACTACAATAAACCTGTTAAAACTGATAGTATTACTTTTGTTCGTCAGGATTTAGGGAATCACAGGTCACAAGGAAGCATCGAGGTGCCTTTGGAAACATACTTTATTATTGCTATTTATGCCAATATTGATGAAATTGAATTGCATGGCAAAACCGATACAATATTTATCAGTACTGATACCGACCAAGCTTTGGTTTCTAAAGTGTATTTAACTACCGGTCACATAATCATCGACGAGTGTGTTGTTGCAGGTGTTAGCTTAAATTCCGCTCTTGTTTCATCAAAAATTATTGATAATGGAGGAAAAGATATTGTTGAATATGGTTTTGCATGGACCACCGATAATAATGCTGCAATTGATAATAATATTGGTTCTTTATCGGAAAACAGCGATATTATGGGAAGTTTTCAACGACTAATTGAGGGGCTTAATCCCAATACAACCTATTATATTGCTGCTTTTGCATCAAATGGAAGTGAGGTTGTATATAGCGAACGGGTGAGCTTTTCGACTGCAGCCAATACCACCCCTGTAGTATTGACAACTAATCCAATAGTTGGAGTTACATCAAGTTCTGCAACAGCCTCTGCTACTTTTAATGATAATGGTGGGCGGATAATATCAGAGAAGGGGTTTGTATGGGCAACATATTCCAATCCCGAAATAGGAAATAATGAAGGAGTTTCTTTCGAAGGTGTTGGATCCAATGATTTTTCGTCAACTCTTGAAAGTTTGGCTGAAGTTACAACTTACTATGTTCGCTCTTATGTTGAGACAATTGAAGGAGAAATTTATTATGGGAACGAAGTAAGCTTTATAACTTTGGCTAGTACTTCAGCTGTAATATTGTCAACCGATCCAATTTTGGGAATAACATCTAATTCTGCTACTGCATCTGCAACCTTTACCGATGATGGAGGTCAGGCAATTGCTGAAAAAGGGTTTGTTTGGGCTACATATACCAATCCTGAAGTTGCCAATAACGAAGGTGTTTCTTTTGAAGGTGGCGGTGTAAGTGATTTTTCATCCTCTTTGTCTGGATTGTTAGATGGTACGGTTTATTATGTGCGATCCTATGCCGAAACTGCAGAAGGAGAAGTGTTTTATGGAAACGAAGTTAGCTTTACGACTGTTTTATTAACCCCTCCACAAACGATAAATTTCTTCATTAACGAAGTATTATTACATTCTGCAAAAATTATCGTGAATATAGGAAGTGACGGAGGATCTAATATCGTGTCTAAAGGTGTTATATTTAGTCAAACTCCAAATCCTGATATTGATAATAATGAAGGAATGACAGATGAAGGTGGGGGAGTTGCGCAAATCGAATCACTTGTTTCGGGTTTAAATGCAGGAGTCGTTTATTATGCTAAATGTTATGCAGCAAACGATGTTGGGGTTGCATACAGCGAAGAGTTTAATTTTACAACATTAACAATTGGAGATATTGGACCTGGAGGAGGAATAATTTTTTATGATGATGGTGTTATTGGAGGAATGGAAGTAGGTGATGTTCCTGCTGAAATTGTAATACAATGGGGGTGCTCATCGTTGTTGGCAAATACTCCTTCGTCAATTGTTGGTAGTGGTCTTTCCAACACTCAAACAATTATTGAATTTCATAATGGATTAACGGATTATGTTGGAAATCCTGTGCAGTGCGACGCTGCTAATGATGGAACAATAGCTGCTTTCTATTGCGATTCTTATTCCCAAAATTCGTATGATGATTGGTTTTTGCCTTCATTGGATGAGTTGTTTTTGATTTATACAAATCTTCATGCATTTGGGATTGGAGATTTTAATGAAGATTTTTATTGGTCTTCTACAGAAACAGACGCCATAAATGCCAAAGCTATTGACTTTTGGAAAGGAACAGAATTAGACATGTCGAAAACCAGTAGTTTTTGGGTAAGGCCTGTGAGAAAATTGTAATTTTAGCCCATTAAAATCTTCAGTAAACCTTCTTTTTTGCGTCTTGAGACATCAACATGAGAGCCATCTTCGAGAATTAAGTAGCCACCTTCTCCGGGAACATATTTAACAACGTACGAAAGGTTTACTAAATGAGATTTATGTGCTCGGTAAAAAGTATTGCCTGCAAGCATGGTTTCGTATTCTTTTAGGGTTTTAGAAACTAATACTTTTTCTTTATTTATGAGATAAAACATCGTGTAATTATTGTCTGACTCACATCTTACGACATCTTTTATTTTTACAAAACGTACACCATCAGATGCAGGTAGAGCAATTTTATCCAGACTGTTATAATTAGAAATAAGAAAATCAATCTTGCTTTCGAAAGAATTGTTTTGTTCCATATTCTTTACTCTTTCGATAGCCTCAACAAGGCTGTCTGGGTCAACAGGTTTAAGTATGTAGTCAACAGCACTAAATTTAATAGCTTTAATTGCATAATTGTCAAAAGAAGTTACAAATATTACTTTAAAATCTATTTTATCTAGTTTTTCAAGCAGGTCGAATCCATTTCCGTCCTGCATTTGAATATCGAGTAAAACAAGTTCCGGATTTAGTTTTTTTATAGCTTCAATTCCTGTTTTAACCGAATCTGCTTCACCAATAATCTCGACTTCTGAACAATAACTGTTAATGAAATTCTTTAAAACATTACGTCCGTTGCTCTCGTCATCAATTATTAATATCCGAATCATATTAGTTTTGTTTTATAGTTCGACAATATCAATGGTTTCTTCAAAAACTTGGTTTACTTTGGCATTTTCACAAATATAAACTTTTCCTGGATATTTTTTTAAGAGATTGTAATTGTGAGTAACCATTATTACAGATTTGCCTGAGTCTTTTAGTCGGTATAAAATATCCATTACTTGTGAGGCACTTTCAGGATCTAAATTTCCTGTTGGTTCATCGGCAAATATTATTGGAGGATTGTTAAGCAATGCCCTTGCAATACTAATTGATTGCTTTTCGCCACCAGATAGTTTTGCTGGAATAGATAGTTTTTTATCTAACATTCCAACCATTTCTAGTACTTCGTTAATTCGAATGTCTATATCGACTTTGTTTTTCCAATCGGTAGCCTTTAGAACAAATTGCAGATTGTTATACACATTTCTGTCTGACATTAGTTCAAAATCCTGAAAAACCATTCCAATCTTTCGTCTTAATAAAGGGATGTGTTTGTTTTTTATTTTGTCGAGATTATATCCGGCAACATATGCCGATCCGTCTATGATTGAGAGCTCGCCGTATAGAGTTTTTAGCAAACTGGTTTTTCCGCTACCTACTTTTCCAATCAAATACACAAACTCGCCCACATCTACACTTATATTAACTCCTTCTAAAATTTGTGTCTCTTCCTGAAATACTGATAGATTATCAGTTTTTAGCAATAATGTTGATTCTTTATCCATAATGGTGTTCTATTTGTCGAAAAATTCAAAAATCATTTACAAATCTAAAAATAATATACAATATAGCTGCTTGTTTTCGTTTTAGAAATAAACAATCTTATGTTAATTAAAACTGTTGCCGCTTGTTTACATTTATTTATTTAAATATTAGATTTGACGAAGATTTTGACCCGACGAGAAAGTAGTGATTTTGAAATTTTGCTGCCTTGTTGTGGGTTGTTTTACTTACTATAGTCTATAAATATTATAAACTGAAAAAAGAATAAATATGTTATTTAAATTCAGATTTTACGCTGTCTTGATTTTAATGCTTTCTGGTCTTTGTGCATTTGCTCAACAAACCGGAAAATATGTCGAGCCCGACTTTACTTTCACTACAGCAATGGAACTTTACGAAAAAGGAATGTATGTTCCGGCTCAGAAAATGTTTGCAGAGATTTTGTTGCACGAAGGTCAGGAACATTCTTCGTACAAGGACGATGCCGCTTATTACATAGCTTTGTGTTCTATGCATTTGTTTAATTACGATGCCGAATATCAATTGCAATCATTTATCGAAGGGCATCCTGAAAGCTATAATAATAATAATGCAGCTTTTCAGATGGCTAATTATCATTTTCGGAATCGAAAGTTTAAAAATGCAATCGAATGGTACGATAAAACTGACCGAATGAGTCTAAATGACGAAGAGCAGAGTGAGTATTTTTTCAAATTAGGGTTTAGTCATTTTGCACGAAATGATTTCGACAGGGCAGCAAAAGCATTTTATGAATCAAAAGATGCAAAAACAATTTATGGACCAATGTCGCTTTACTTTTATTCGCATATAAAATATATTAGTAAACAATATCAAACGGCTTTGTTAGGGTTTTTGGAACTTGAAAAAGAACCTGCTTTTTCCTCAATAGCACCTTATTATATTTCGCAGATTTATTTTATGCAGGAAAAATACGACGACTTAATAAAATATGCTCCGGCATTATTGGATACTGTTAGTGGTGCAAGAGCTGCCGAAATATCAAAACTCTTAGGAACTGCTTATTATAGAACAGGAAAGTATGCCGAGGCAATACCTTATTTAAATACATATATGCAAAATACAGCCTCAAAATCAGACTTTGATTATTACGAATTGGGTTTTGCTTATTATAACACACAACAATATGAAAATGCAGCCAACTCCTTTAAAAAAATCACAAATATGAAGGATACTTTGTCTCAGAATGCAGCATATCATATGGGTGATTGTTATTTGAAAATGGGACAATTAGTAGAAGCTAGACGCTCGTTTGAAACAGCATCTTTATATAACTTTAATCCGGTAATTAAAGAGGATGCTCTTTTTAACTTTGCACAATTGTGTTTTGAGCTATCACTTTCTCCATTTAACGAAGCAATTAACGCTTTCTCACAGTATATTAAAGAGTATCCAAACTCTGTGAGATTAGATAAAGCTTATGATTACTTGCTTGCAGCATTTTTGAGTACAAAAAATTATGCAGGAGCTATTGCTACCATCGAAAAAATGCCAAATCGAAATCTTAAAATTGATGAAGCCTATCAAAGATTGGCTTATTTTAGAGGATTGGAACATTTTACAGAGCTAAAATACAATGAAGCTATTGTGATGTTTGATAAGTCTTTGGAATATAAAATTTATGATAAAAATATCGAGGCGCTTGCCCGTTTCTGGAAAGCTGAATCAAATATGAGACTAGGTAATGTTGATGATGCAATTTCTCAATTCAAAGAGTTTGTTTCTGCAACAGGATCGGTTAGTCTCGAAGAGTATGGAAAAGCTCATTATAACTTGGGGTATGCTTATTTTAATAAAAAACAATATGCATTAGCAAACTCATGGTTTCGAAAGTTTGAAATGCAACCAGGATTCTCAAATACTGCAATTATGAACGATGCCTTAAACAGGATTGGTGATTGTTATTATATTGATAAAGAATTTGCACCGGCATCTGAATACTATAAAAAAGCTGCCGATATCGGACTAATAGAGTCTGATTATACTTTGTATCAAATGGCTCTTTCGTTTGGAGGACAAAAAGATTACCAAAAGAAAATTTGGTCGTTACGACGTTTGGTTAACGATCATCCTGAATCTGAATATGTTGGGAATGCACATTTCGAAATTGGGAGAACTTATCAGACAAGCCTGAATAACGCCGATTCTGCAATGTATTATTATAACAGACTAATAAATAATTATCCTACTTCTAGTATGAAAAAAGCTGCCATGTCTAGCTTAGGGTCAATTTATTTCAATCAAAGAAGTTTTAATAAAGCTTTAGAAATATACAAAAGTATTATTGCAGAGTTCCCAAATACAGAGGAGGCTTCAAATGCGAATACGATGATTCGAGAGATATATATCGAGCTTGATAATCCAGATGAGTACATCGAGTATGCAAATAGTGGAGCTATTGATATTAGCGAAGATGAACAAGATGAAATAATGTGGCTTGCAGCAAAAAAACTCTACATCGATCAAAAATTTAACGAAGCTCTGATTTCATTAACAAACTATTTAACAAAATTTCCGAATGGAAAATTCTATATCGAAGCAAATTATTTTAAAGCCGAGTTGCATTTCTATTTCGAAGAAAAAGAACCAGCCTTAGTTTGCTATCGTGTTGTGGCTGATGCTCCTCGTGGTTCATACACCGAAGAAAGTACTATAAAAGCTGCAAGTATTTTGTTTGACAAAGAGGATTGGGAGACAGCCTTTAATTATTATCAAAAATTGTATCCGCTTGCCGAAAACAAATCTACAAAACTTATCGCAGCGATAGGTAGGCTAAGATGTGCGTACAATATCGAAAACTGGGATAATGTAATTGCAGCAGCATCTGATGTTATCGAAAATAGTAAATCGAACGAAGAACAAAAACGCGAATCTCATTACAAAATGGCAAAAGCTTATTACGCTAAGGATAATAAAATTCGTGCTTTACCAATGTTCGAATCTCTCGCTCAGGAAGTTGTAAGTTATGAAGGAGCTGAAGCTAAATACAGAGTGGCTGAGATAAATTATAAACTTAAAAACGATTCGATTGCCGAAAATTTGATTTATGAATTTGCTCAAATGAATTCTCCGCAAGCTTATTGGTTAGCTAAGGCATTTATTCTTTTGAGTGATATTTATTATGGATATGGCGACAATTTCTCAGCAAAACACACTCTTCAAACAGTGTTAAACAACTATGCCAACGAAACAGATGGGATAAAAGATTTGGCTAGCGAAAAGTTAGCAAAAATACTTGACGAAGAACAAGCAGCACAAGGCGACGAAGACTTGTTGGATTTGAGAATAAATCTAATTGAAGAGGATAGTGAAGATAAAGAACTATTTGAAGAAGAAAATGTAATAGATCTTCCAAAACCAGCTGAAATCGACACACAAAACAAAAATAATAGAGAAATAAATGAAAACGAATAATAAAGCTAAATATAATCTTATGAGATCGAAAATAATATATGTCGCGGTAATATTGATGCTTTTAGTGGTAAATAGTGCCTTTGCTCAGAACGAAGATGGAAATCTGGGCGAACAGACTGTGATTATTTACAACGAATACACTCCGGTACTTAAGGATGCAAACAGAATACAGTTTTTACCGGTAATAATTGATACGGTAAAAGTTTCACCAAAGTTTGAGTATAATGTTGCGCCAATGGTTTACAAAACAGATTTTAAACCAACTCAAATTACTGCAGCAAGTATCAAAGGTGAACCATTAAAAAGGTTAGATAACGGAATGATAAAACTTGGAATGGGTAATTACTTATCGCCTTTTGTCGAGGTTTACTATAACTCACGCCGTGAAAAGAATTTTTCTGTTGGAGCTTATGTTAAACATCAATCTGCTCATGGGACTATTAAAAATGTCGCCGATCAGCCGGTCTATGCTGGTTATAATAATAATCTGGTTAAGGCATTCGGTAAAAAGTTTTTGCGAAATAGTACTGTTAGCGGAGATTTAGTTTTTAGTTCTAATCAAAACCATTTTTATGGATATGATCCATATATAAATCTGCCGGTCGATCAAAAACCACTTATCAGATCAAATATGGAAATGCAAAGGTATAATCGTTTTACTGCTCAAACGGGTATTGTATCAAACAATACTGCTCAAAAGCGGTTCGATTATAGACTCGATTTTGCTTATCAATATTTTTTTACTGCCAGTGACGATTCACAACATAAAATAAAATTTGATGCAGATTTAAGCAAACTTGTTAAATCTAACAGGTTTGGGGTAGATATAGGGTTTATGTTTAATAAAAATATGTATATCCCATCTGAGTTTGTTGCGCTGCAAACCGAGTATAATGAGATTTTTCTTGATTTAGATCCTTACTTTAAGCATTATACAAAAGATTGGCAAATAAAATTGGGAGCAAAAACTACCGGAGAATTCGTTGGTTCGAGCACTGAGTATCATATTTATCCTGATATTTATTTTCAACACAATATTAGTAATACAATAATTCCTTATGCCGGATTTAAAGGGTATTTGGAAAACAATAACTTAGAAAGTATATCTTTGGTAAATCAATTTGTAAATAGTAGGAATTTACTGCTACAATCAACAAATTATGCTCAGGTAATCGATGTCGGGTTAAAGGGTAATATTAGTAAACATTTATATTTTCACATTAATGGTAATTACTCAAAAATCGATAATATGGGATTCTTTGTAAATGATACCAGCATCGATTTGCAAAACAAATTCATTTTGGAATACACTAATGTTGAGAGATTTTCAGGTTATGCAGAGTTTGCTGTTCGTAATATAGGGAAATTTTCTGGTTTATTAAAAGGTCACTATTATTATTACTCTTATATAAAAAGTCGTGAAAACGCTTGGCACATGCCTAGTTTCGATATCTATCTAAGCACTAAATATCAATTCGACGAAAAACTATCATTTGGCCTAGAAACAGGAGTTTTAAGTACTCGTTTTGCTAAAGACATGAGCAATCCTTCTAGTGATGGGGTTAAACTAAAACCTGTTGTAGATGTTAATTTGTTCGCAGATTATTCTTTTGCTAGTAACTTTAGTGCATTTATTTATATGAATAATATTGCCGGACAAAAAAACTATTATTGGAACAATTATCAGTCGCAAGGATTTAATTTTATGTTAGGCATAAAATACTTATTCTAAGCTATTTAGTTGTATCAGGTTTTTATTATTCCAAAGCTATTAACAATTTATCGTAATATGTTGATATACAGCACTATGAGCTGTCTGTAATTGTTAATAAATACCTGTCAGATATCTAAATTTTATTAAAAAAATCCACTAAAAATTCGTACATTTGTAAGCTTATAAAAATTGATAAAAAAATGAGTGACATTAACGAAAATATTGAAAATACAGAAAAAGGAAAGATGGCTAATAACGGAGAAGGAAAAAACGGATATTCAGCTGACAGTATTCAGGTACTCGAAGGTTTGGAGGCAGTGCGTAAGCGCCCTGCGATGTATATTGGTGATATTGGTGTAAAAGGTTTACATCATTTGGTTTACGAAGTAGTGGATAATTCTATTGATGAAGCTCTTGCTGGTTACTGTGATACAATAAAAGTTACAATACGCGAAGATAATTCAATACTTGTAGAAGATAATGGGCGTGGAATTCCTGTTGATATGCACGAAAAAGAAGGCAAGTCCGCACTAGAAGTTGTTATGACTGTGTTGCATGCCGGAGGTAAATTTGATAAAGATTCATACAAAGTTTCCGGAGGATTGCACGGTGTTGGCGTTTCTTGTGTAAATGCACTTTCCAAAAAACTTGTGGCAACAGTTAAACGTGATGGTAATGTTTTTCGTCAGGAATATGCAATTGGAAAACCACTGAAAGATATTGAAATGATTGGTGAAAGTGATGAAACAGGAACATCTATTGAGTTTTTTCCTGATGATTCAATTTTTATTGTTTCAGAATACCAGTTTGATATTTTGGCTAATCGTTTGCGTGAGTTGGCATATTTAAATAAGCAAATTAGTTTGACTCTTATAGATGAGAGAGACAAAGATGAAAATGGGGAGTTTAAATCAAAGCATTTCTTCTCAAGTGAAGGATTAAAAGAATTTGTCCAGTATCTTGATGCAGGTCGCGAAAGCTTGATCGAGAATATTATTCATGTGTCAACTGAAAAAAATGATGTGCCTGTAGAAATAGCTTTACAATATAATACTTCATTTGCTGAGAATATCCACTCTTATGTTAATAATATTAATACAATAGAAGGTGGGACTCACCTTACCGGTTTTAGACGTGGTTTAACTCGTACTCTTAAAGCTTATGCTGATGAGTCGGGTATGTTGTCAAAACTAAAATTTGATATTAGTGGTGACGATTTTCGTGAAGGTCTTACTGCGGTTATATCTGTTAAAGTTCAAGAACCACAATTTGAGGGACAAACTAAAACAAAACTTGGTAATTCCGATGTGAGTATTTCTGTCGATCAGGCTGTTAGTGGATTGTTAAAAAATTATCTTGAGGAAAATCCTAAAGATGCAAAGACAATTGTTGAAAAAGTTATTTTGGCTGCAACTGCAAGGCATGCTGCTCGTAAAGCTCGCGAATTAGTTCAGCGTAAAAACGTTTTAGGTGGTGCAGGATTACCCGGTAAACTTGCTGATTGCTCTGATAAAAATGCAGCTAATTGCGAGTTGTATCTTGTGGAGGGAGATTCTGCAGGGGGCACTGCAAAACAAGGACGCGATAGAAACTTTCAGGCAATTTTACCTTTAAGAGGAAAAATCCTAAATGTCGAAAAAGCAATGCAGCATAAAGTCCTCGATAACGAAGAAATTAAAAATATTTATACAGCATTAGGTGTTTACATTGGAACAGAAGAGGATAGCAAAGCGCTTAATATTGAAAAACTAAGATATCACAAAATAATAATCATGACCGATGCCGATGTCGATGGTAGCCATATTATGACTCTTATTATGACATTCTTTTTTAGATATATGAAAGTGCTTATCGAAGGAGGCTATATTTATGTGGCAACTCCACCTCTTTATCTTATTCGTAAAGGTAAAACCGAAAGGTATGTCTGGTCAGAAAAAGAACGCATGACTGTAATAAATGAGCTCGGTCAAGGAAAAGAATCAGGATTGCATATTCAGAGATATAAAGGTCTTGGTGAAATGAACGCTGAGCAACTTTGGGATACAACCATGAATCCTGATACAAGAACTTTAAGACAAGTAACAATTGATAATGCTGCCGAAGCAGATAGAATATTCTCAATGTTAATGGGCGACGAAGTTGCTCCAAGACGTGAGTTTATCGAAGCAAATGCAACTTATGCAAAGATTGATGCTTAGTAGAATTCTTTAGCTTACTTAAAATACTGAATCTAAGTGTCTGTAAAAGTCTTGCAGACACTTTTTTTTAGGTGTATAGAACCGAAGATCTATTAAGATCTTACTAATGTTAATGCCCTACGGGCAAACAGTAAAAGCTTATAGCAAGCTTTCACTAATGTTAATGCCCTACGGGCAAACAGTAAAAGCTTATAGCAAGCTTTTACTAATGTTAATGCCCTACGGGCAAACAGTAAAAGCTTATTGCAAGCTTTCACTAATGTTAATGCCCTGCGGGCAAACAGCAAAAGCTTATAGCAAGCTTTTACTAATGTTAATGCCCTACGGGCAAAACCATGGTTTTTGTTGTTATCTGTGTTTCATCTATAAGAATGGTTGTTAAACTTTATTAGAGGTTTTATAGTCCGTAGGACTTATATGTTAGTAAAAAAAGAAGACTATCTTTTTTTACTTTGTCCGTAGGACATAAATATTTGACGCCTGAGAGTAGAATAGAAAACCTATTTTTATTTGTAATGTAATGCCACTTCGACAAGGCATAGTGCATCGCCTACGGGCAAAGCCATGGTTTTGTTGTTATTTGTGTTTTAGTCGGGTAGGCGTGTTCTAACCTTGTGTCTAGTAAAACAGAACTGTAATTTATTGACCAAACATAAAGTCGAATCGACCACGCTCTTTTTCTATTTGATTTTTGTGCGAAATAATATATTCGTAAACATAGCCGGGTTTAATGTCTTTGGAAATAATCTTATTTGAGTTGTCAAGGATAAATAGACGAGGTGTTTTGTAAGTTCCGTAATATTGTTCAAAATTCGTTGAATTATCAGCATCGTAAGCATTTATCCAATCAAGTTGATTTTGGTCAATAAATTGTAGCCATAATTCTATTTCATCGTTATTTGTATTAATTCCAATAACTTCGACACTTTCGGTTTTTAGGGTGTCATATTCTGCTCTTAGTTGTTTAACTGCATCAATACATAATTCACATTCAGGTTCCCAAAATAGCAGAACTTTATAGGTTGAGTCACTATCATGAATCGAGAATTTTTCGCCATTGTTTTTATTTAAAATAAGGTCTTTACCAATTTCACCAATTAAATTATATTGAATCCCTTCTATTCTGAATTTCATAATCTCAAACGCTTGCTGACTAATCCATTCGGGTTTAGAGATTAAAAAATAGTTGCGATAAATATACACAAGAATTGCCTCCAATCTTAAATCACTTGGGTTTTCATATCTTGAGATTAGATAAGTTAAAATGTAACGTTGATAATTTTGATTATTTCCGGTTTTTTCGATTAGTCTATCTATGTCATTAAAGACTTCGTCAACTTTATTACTACGCACATCAAAAAAGTAGTAGCAGTAATCTGTCAATTGCTTGTGAAAGACGAATTCAGGAGTGTTTAACAATGCATCATCGGTAAAATCAACTCTGTCAAGATAATGATCAATATAATATTTATAGTGTTCAGCAGGATTTGAATATTGAATGGCTTTTATGCTGTCGGGAACCGAAAAAGGTTCTAAAATATTTAAAATTTTATGCAGAAATAATCCTGGTTCTACTTTGTTTTTAAACTCAGAATACAATTTAGATTGTACATTATTTAGGCTATCGATTTTGCTTTCAACAAATTCAACAGTATCTTTTTGATACATTTTGAAAAAGTTTAATTCCATTTCCAGTTGAGATCTTTGTTTATTGATAGAGGCTATCATTTTTTGCAAATCAACAAATATTTGATATTGCTTTTCGCCATTTATTTGCAGTTTTCCTAGTATGTCACGAGTATTGGTTTTGATTGTGAAGTCCTGATTGTCGGCTATAATAAAATCGAAACGAGTTTGAGGAGGGATGACTATAAAATATACTCCTGTTTCCAACTTTTTGTCTCCTGAAAACTGAACATGTCCGTTTACAGCCTGAATAGAATCGATTATTTCAAAATCGGGACCAACATGTTTACCAAAATAAATTATATAATCCGGGCAATTCTCGATTTCAACTTTAATATTGTAAGCAGAAGAGTTGTGAGATATTATTGCAAAAAAAACAAATAAGCCGTATTTAACGGCTTTTAAATATGGCTTATTTGTGATAATATTTTTACTGATTCTTTTTAGCACGTTTTTCCTTTTCTTTTTCAAACTCAATTAAGCTTTTGATATTTTCGACTCCAATTCTCTTGCCGATAATTTTTTTGTCTTTATCTAGAACATAAATTACCGGAGTGCTATAAATATCATAAAAATCGCGGAATCTTGAATGAGGGTAGGGCCCGTCCCAAATGTTGTACCAACCTTCTTCGATTAGGTTTTTTTCTTCGACAAACTCTTTCCATTCGTCTTTATCGTATTGTGTATAAACTGCAAAGATTTTTACATTTAGAGCTTGCAAGCTGTCGCGATAATGCTGCATTAGTTTTGGTACTTCTTTTTTGCAGTGACCGCAATGAGGTTCGTAAAAAACTAAAACAGTATAATCACCTTTAATATCATGTAGGTTATAAAATTTATCGTCGAGACTTTGCATTCTTTCGAGATTGTATGCAACATTGCCCAGTTTAGTTGGAGTAATTTTTTCGACTCTTTCGGTTAGTTTTGATAAAAAAGCACTATCTGCCCATGTGGCTAAGCCACTTAGATACCATTTTTCGGCAATGTCAACAAAAACAGCATCGTATCCCATAATTTTTGATGACTCAAAATAATGCAATAAGTGTGATGCAGTATATTGAAACATAAGACTATCTCCACCATCATAGGTTTTTTGGATGATATTGTTTGCTTCAGGCAAAAGAGAATCAATAAGAGGAACTACCATTTTATCGAAGTAATAGTTTATTTTTCCTTCATAAATTGGAGTTCTGAGTAATCCGCTTTCAGAAAAATCAACATAGTCAAAGTAGTGGGTTTTGTAAAATCTGTATTGAAACGAAGAGTCAGTTATTACACCATTTTCATCTTTTGGAGGATCAGGAATTTCGATGTCTTTCATCGCAAGAAGTACTTTCGAGAAGAAATAATCGGGATGTTCGCTAACGATTTTATCCATATATTCGATCCTTTCGTTATTTAACTCGTTCATTTGTTCGCTTACCTTCTTTCTTTCTACTTCATCATCCTTTACAGCCTCATAACTTTTATTTAGTTCCATTCGACGTTTTTGAATATCGGTCATGAACTTTTGATACTCATTAAAAACAACATTTTCTTTGCAACCTTTTACCTTCATGTTTTCGACAAAGTTTGCCGTGTCGGTTTCGATAGAAAAGATTTGTTTGTCAGTTATTAATAGCTCAAAGTAGTTCATGTTTTTTGATGGCATTACTAATAAATATATTCCTCTGTGGAGAGTCTTGTCGCCTTTGAAAACGGCATATCCTTTACTGTCAATTTCTGTGGTGTCGATAACCAGTTTTTTTTCGCCAAAATGATGACCAAGGTAAACAACGGTATCACTAATTCCATTAATTTTAAACTTGATCTCGTAGCCCTGTGCAAATATTCCAGTAGTAAATAGAGAAATCGCAAGAATAAAAAGAAATCGTTTCATAAGTATAAGTTTTAAAAATGTTTAAAGTACAAATATAATAAAAAAGAACTTTTGCTTTTGTTCAAATTCTTTGCCAAAATACTAAACTAACGTTTTAATATCAAATTGGTTCGCCAAAAAGTCACAATATATAGTTAATTTAGAAATTATCGTACCAGCTACGGCGTTTCGCAAGTTTTAAATCTTTCAGCATAGATGCTTTTACATTTATTTGGAACATATAAGCCTTGTGAGTGCCAAATGGAACAAGATGGAGACTTGCTTCCCAGCAATGCAAATCTCTGTATATGTCAACAGTTGTGTAAGTTGCTTTATTTAATATGAAATCATATCCCGACCCAAAACTAATTTTCCATTTTTTAGTCAGGTTAAAATCACCTGTCAATCTGACATTTTGAGATATTGTTGCTTCATCGTATGGTTTTCTGTAATCAAAATTATAGCTTACTCGGAGATTCCATGGTATGTCAAAATCTACATAATTGTCTGGATATCCATATAATACTTCGTATTGGGAAGCTGGCGTCTCTGCCTTTGTAGAGCTTGATGATCTTAAAGAAAAACTTGCAGATGCATAGGCTGTTGTCATTCTGAAGAGTTTCTTGTCGGCTGAGTTGATAAGGAATTCATTTATTCTCTGCGGACGATTATATTCATTTACACCATAAGCATAGGGGTCTAAAGTAGCTCTAAAAGAAATGTCGAAAAGTTTTATTTTTGTTCTTCCATTTATCGAAAGAGGAGCCCAATTAAGGCTATCAGCCATAATATTATAATTTGTTGTAAAAACCAGCGATTCTAGAATTTTAATTTTTTTATCTGTTGTAACCGTATCATTTTTATCTCTGATTTTCATTTCCAGATTATTACCTATATTAAAGTTAATAGAGCCTGCACCTCCTCTTGTTGGGCTGCCGTACGGAAGATTTGAGTACAGAGAGTAAATATAAGGCACAGTGTCATATTGTCCGGTCGTTCCATTGTATTGTATGCGAAAATACTCATCATAGTACCCATACTTTTCCTGTCCGAAATCGGGGCGATAGCTAAAACTAATATTTGGGGACACAACATGTCGTATTGCTTTTAGCCTACCTTTTTTGAAATTAAACATCCCGTAAAGTTGTGTTGACCAATTAACAGACGCATTGTAATCCCATACTCTTGAGAAATTGGTGTAATAATCCGAAGCTAAAAATCCAATAGTATCAGCAGCGTTTTGGTAGTCCCAAAACTGGTTCATTTGCTTAAAATACCATCGTTCGGTATAATTAAAGCCTGGTGATATTGTTGTGTGTTTTAAAAACTTAAACGATGTTGTTATAGGTATTTTGTGAGATATGCCATTGGTGATATTATTAAAATCTATATCGAAAAATGAAGAGTCGGTGGTTGCAATTTGATTAGTAAGATTCATATTATATGACACCCCAATTTTTTCGTAAAACCTTGTTTTCCCAACCTTTACGTTTCTTTTAAATGGATATATACGATTAACATTAAAAGCAACATCGGGCAAGGTCATTTTAATCTCACGTGTTTGATTGTTTTGGTTTTGACGCAATGCAGCTGTTAGACTAAAAGGAGTTCCTGGCCAACTTTTACTGTATGAAATACTCGAAGTTTTGTTTGTTGACATGTAATTTGAAGCTGAGTATGAGTTGTATTTATCGAATGATGATGATGAAATATTAACATCGGCAGAAAAAGTTGAGTTTGGTCGAGCTTTGGCATCCTGATTAAATTTCCATCTAAAAGCATACATGTCGTTGCTTTGATAGTTTGATAAACCTTGATAACCAATTTTATTTTTATTGTAAACCATCACCAAATTGCCATTAAACTTGTATCTTACTTTGTAATTAGTTGATAAACTAATACCCCAACTACCTTTAGTATATATGTCGCCTAAAACTGTTAAATCCATGAAATCGTTAATGGCCCAGTAATAGCCGCCTTTTCGCAAGAAAAATCCTCTGTTTGTTTCTTCTCCAAATTCCGGAATTAATATCCCATTCGATCCTCCTTTAGAATTTGGGAAAAACCCAAATGGAATTCCTAATGGTGTTGGTATATCCTCGATAACAAGATAGGCAGGCCCTGAAACTATTTTATCATTTGGAATTACCTTAGCTTTACTAATTTTAAAATAGTAATGAGGATGGTCAAGATCACATGTGGTAAATTTTCCATCAATCATGTGAACGTGTCCGTTATCTTGCTTCTTTGTTTTGCCGCCATGCAAAAAACTCCCTTCAAACTCCGTGGTAACCTCTTTAATTATACCTTTCTTACTTCTGAAATTATATCTGATAGTATCGGCTTCAAACTCTTCTTCCTTATCTTTGAAAAGTGGTTTCCCATTTATAATTCCAAGGCTGTCTTCAATGCCAAAAGCATAAACTTCGTTAGTGTTAAAGTCCATTTCAATAAAATCGGCAGTTAGGTTGATGCTTTCATAAATTACAACTGCATTACCATATAAATATGCTTTTTGTTTAACAAAATCAAATAATAATGAATCTTCGGCATCGTAATACACAGGATAGTCAAAAGCCATATTTGATTTTGGCATGTTTATAGAGTCAATGCTTTTTTTTATACTAGTTCTAATTGTGTCGTCATCTATTGTTAAGACAGGTTTTGAATAATCAGTTGTTAAATATTTGGATTGACTTAAAAAAGTTGTGGTATGATGATTGTAATAGCCAAAAGCGTTGTTGGTAAATACACCAATAACTGTTAATAAGAGTATTAACAATTTTTTTAAAAACGATATGGAAGTTATATCTTTGTACAAAATTGAAAATTTGCCCAAAACTAATGAAAAAAACGTTTCGCAAACCAAAACTAATATGTTTATGCTGCAAAAAATTATAAATACTACATTGTTAATAGTGTTTTTTAGCACTAGTTTGACTGTGATTTCGCTTGCTCAAGTGCCACAAAAAAATAAAATCAGAACAGTTGTGATCGATCCCGGGCATGGTGGCTCCGACCCAGGCGCAGTTGGTAAGTATTCCAGAGAAAAAGATATTGCTCTTGATATTTCTTTGAAATTCGGGAAAATGATAGAAGAAAAATATAAAGACATTAAAGTAATTTACACAAGAACAGATGATAGTTTTGTAGAATTATACAAACGAGCACAAATAGCAAATGAAAACAACGCCGATTTGTTTATTTGTGTGCACGTAAATGCTTCGTCAAGTAGTTCGCCTTATGGAACCGAAACTTTTGTGATGGGACTACATGTTAATGAAGCAAACCTAAGAGTCGCAAAACTCGAGAACTCCGTTATTTTGCAAGAAGAAAATTATGAAGACCAATATGAAGGATTCGACCCTAATGATCCGGAGAATCATATTATTTTTAGCCTTTTTCAAAATGCCAACTTAACACAAAGTCTTTTCTTTGCCGGAAAAGTACAAGACGAGTTTAGGGATAAAGTTAAAAGATATGATAGAGGTGTTAAACAGGCAGGATTTTTAGTGCTTTGGAAAACAACAATGCCTGCAGTATTGGTCGAGTTAGGATTTATCTCGAATCCCGAAGAGGAGAAATATCTTAATTCAAAAACAGGACAGGAAGAACTTGCTGTCGCATTGTTTGATGCTTTTAAAGATTATAAGAATCATTACGAGGAAAATAGTGCCGAAATTCAAAATGCGGTTAAAGAAGTTGAATCAAACCTAGAAACAGTTATTGAGCAAAAAGAAGTGGTGGAGACTCAAACTCCTGTTGTTGAAAATACTTCTCAAACAGGTATCTTTTTTAAAGTTCAAGTAATGACATCAACTCAAAAAATTGAAAATTATTCTGAAAAATTTCGTCCTTATCAAAATGTTGATGTATATTTGCACAACGGAGTTTATAAATATACAATTGGTAAAGAAACCGATTATAATAAGATTTTGAAACTCCAGAACGAACTTAAGTCTGAGTTTAAGGGGTGTTTCGTTGTTGCATTAAAAAACGGAGAAAGAATTCCTTTAAACCAGGCCAGAAGCGAACTGGGACAATAAAGAATGCAAAAATCTAAAAAGAGGTACATATTATTTGGTTTTGTCGGGGTTATTATCCTTGCTGGTGCATATTGGGGGCTAAACTTTCTTAAAGGAACGTCGCTTTTTAAGAAAACAAACTATTACTATGTTTATTACGATAGGATAGAAGGCTTAAATGAATCGAGTCCGGTTACTGTTAATGGTTATAAAATTGGACAGGTCGCAAAAATAACTTTCTTACCCGAGCAAAATTGTCAGCTACTTATTACATTGGAAATAACCAACGAATTCCTATTGCCCGACTCAACAATTGCGCGTATTTACAGCATGGATTTAATGGGGTCGAAAGGTGTGGAGCTTGTCTTTGGTCGTAATAATAGATACCATCAGCCAAATGATACTTTAATTGGAGAAGTTGAACAAAGTCTTAAAGATCAGGTAAGTATTCAGATGCTGCCAATAAAAAATCAGGCTGAGGACTTGATGAAGGAAATCGAAAAAGCAATTGCTGTAATTTCATACATATTTAATGAAGAAACCAGAGATAATCTCGAAAAAAGTTTTGCAAGCATAAAAACTACAATGGCATACATCGAAAATTCTGCCTATAGCTTAGATACTATGTTGGTTAAAGAGTCCGGGAAAATCTCACGAATACTGTCTAATGTTGAGTTTATCAGTCTGAATCTACGCAATAATCACGAAGAGATAACCAATATCTTAAACAACTTATCAACTTTTAGTGATACTCTAGTTGCATTAAATGTTTCTCAAACAGTGCTACAAGCGAATAAAGCTTTGGCAGACTTTAATGCAATTATGGAAAAGGTCAATAATGGCGAAGGTTCACTTGGACAATTGCTAAATGATGACAAACTTGCAAATCAGTTAGAAAATGCTGCTGAAAATCTCGATAAACTACTAAAAGATTTGAGGCTTAATCCCAAAAAGTATGTGCATTTTAGTTTGATGAATATTGGTCGTACTGTTAATGTGAGCGATGAGTCTGAGTTAAGTAACAGAGATAAAAAAGTACTTGAAAAACAACAGAAGAAAGATGAGCGTACTTATGAGCGTAATCTGAAGAAAGAACAGAAAAATGAATCGAATCAGGATGACGATAATACTGATGATGGAGATGTTTCCTATACTGAGATAGAATTTATGATACAGATAAAAGCTGCCTCTTCTAAAATTGAGCCAGGATCAGAAGAGCTTAATGGATATACAGATGTTGTAGAATTGAAATTAGGAAATCGCTACAAATATTATATTTATCCACATGCTGATGCTAATCAGACTTCATACTATCTTAATTTGGCTCGTGAGGATTTTCCCGACGCATTTCCTGTTGCATTGGCCGATAAAAATCTGATTACATACTCAAAAGGAGTTAGTTTGCTTGCATCAGGTTCCAATTAAATTACACCAATTTCCTATTCTCTTTGACTCGGAATTGTTGGAACCAACAAAATCGTCAATTATTGTAACTTTTTAATACTTAATCTGTTAATCTTTTTGAAAAAAATCGTATTATTGTAAAACTTAAACATTACAAGATGAAAAAGATTGTTTTATTATTCGTTTTTTCGGTACTTTCGGCATTATTGCTAAATGCTCAGTATTTGCGTGGTGATTTTAATGCTTGGAGTAGCGATGATTTAATGCAACAGTATTATAGCCATTATGGAGTTACGATTGAGGTAGCCTCCGAAATTGTTGATGCGGGATTTAAGGTTGATCAGGATGGTGATTGGGTTTTGCAATGGGGATATGCAACAGACTCATATAATCCAATTGTTAATACATCCGAAGGTCAAATGAGAGGAAGTAATTCTGGTGATACCCCGGGCAACTTTACCAAAACTTTTTCTGCAGGGAAATTTTACACTTTTCGTATAGAAGGTGAAGATACTTGGTGGAATAGACGTTTTGTAATTATGGAAACAGATGCCGCACCTGTCGAACTAGTTTCAGTTAGTGATAATAGTGTTGTGCAAAATGAAAATGAAGTTACTGTTACGGTAACTACATCAGCTGAGTTATCTGCTCAAGAAACTGTTTATATAAGATACACAACTGATAATTGGGTAACTAATAATTTAGTCGCTTGTTCAGGAAGTGAGACCACATACACCGGTATTATTCCTGCTCAAGTTGCTCCAACTACTGTCGAGTATTATGTGTTGTCTTCTGCAATGGTGTTAAGTTTTGTTACTGATAATCCCGATTTTGCTACTCTAAATGGAAACAATAATTCGGGTACAAATTACTCATATACAGTTACTTCAGCTAGTCCGTATGTAGTAGCCGGTGTTGCCGAAGATCTTGTTGAGAATAATCTAGATAATGCAGAAATTGACATCGAATTGTTTAATGAAACTTTGGATGACAATATGATTGACCCTTCCAATATAATTTTAAATAATGCACCTATAGGTTTGAGTGTTTTAAGTGCTAACTATGTTGATGATAATAATTTTACCTTAGTTCTCGATTTTGATGGAACAGATTTCGTAAGTGATATTGCAGATTTTTCGATTACAATTTTAGCTGATGAACTTTCCGGTAGTGATCCATTAACTTCAAATAATCTTATAGTATATGCATTTGTGCAAACAGAGGACTTTTATCTTGCCGAAATTGGTTTTTGGGAAGGTGGCGCCGAGGATATCTTTTATAACGATGAAGACTTTGATGCTTATGATTTTGGTACATTAAATGCCAGCTCTAGCTTGTATTTAAAATTCGGCAAAGCAAATGTATGGAAGATTACCGGAGGAGACATAACTTCGGCAAAAATGTACTACCGTTATTATATGGATGGCGACACTCCCGGTGCATTTTCTGAGCAAATTCTCGAGTGGGAAAGTGAAACGGTATCCAACGATACTACATATCAGGTTTGGTGGAACGATACCCCTGACGAAATTGATTTGAATTTGCTTGAGTTAGTTGCTTCTGGTACATATTATATCGAAGTTTACTTTGAGGTCGAAAATGGAGAGTCTGAAATTATTACAAGAAATAATGAAGGCTCAAATTATATTGCACAGTTTACTTACGAAGAGGTTGCTTCGTTTACTGCTACACCGTCTGATGTTTTAAATTCGTCAAGTTTAGACGCAATGAGTATTAGTCTTAGTCTGGACAATGAAACTTTTGTTGATGATGTTTTGGATGAATCTAATTTTACACTTCAAAATACTCCAACAGGATTGAGTGTTTTATCTGTTGCTTATAATTCAACTACCGAAGCAACTCTAACGCTCGAGTATTCAGGTGGAAATATTTTAACTCAAATTGATAATTTTACCATAACAATTGACGCAGCCGAAATTACAGGTGTTGATAACCTTACCTCAAATAATATGATAATTTTTGCGGATGTTATTCACGAAGATATTTATATGTGTAAGGTTTCAATGTGGGAAGGTTCAGGCAGCGATACCTGGTACGACGAAGTCGATTTTGACGGACATGATTTCGGAAGTTTTAACTCATCCATGTCTTTATATTTTAAAACAGGACAAGTATTTACTTGGCAGGACTCCGAAGGAGATATTGTTTCTGCAGCGATGAACTATCGTATTTACAAAGATGGTGAAACTCCCGGTACTTTTGTTAATGTTGACTTGCCATATTATTCAGAGTGGGTATCTGGTACTAATCTGGACAAGCTGTGGTGGAACGATTCTCCGGATGAAATAGACATTAATTTACTCGAAGGAATCGAAGAAGGGACATATCATTTTGAAGTTTATTACGAAGCTGAAACAGGTGACGCAATTACTCTTTATAGTAATAATAATGGCGATAATTATATTGCAACATTTACCTTTACAAGTAATCCAATTTTAGTTGCGACGCCTGCTGAATCGATGCACGAGGAGAACCTTGATGGTATGGAAATAACACTTTCGGTAACCGAAGATTTTTTCGCTGATGCTATGCTCGATCAGGCAAACTTTACTTTGAATAACGCACCTTTAGGTTTAACTATTGATGAAGTTATTTATGTCGGACCTGTGGAAGCAACTGTTGTTTTAGCATTTGACGGAACTAATTTTGATGTTGATATATCTGATTTTAGTATTAGTGTTGCGGCTTCGGAGTTTGATGCCGGTATTGCACTCACAAGCAACAATATGACAATTACTGCCATTGACGAATCTGTGACAATATTTACACACTTATTAACAACAACTAGTTATAATAGATATTTAGGAGATGATCCATCTTTCTGGATTAATATGGAAATTGGTCAACCGGAATGGGATGGAGCTCAAATTGGTTTTGGTGAAGTTGTAGATGATCCAACAGATTGGCAATGGTTTAATGCCGAGTGGTACGAAGACGGTGAAGATCAAAACAAAAGAGTTCACTCACTGATTACAGTCGAAAACGAAGTTGGTACTGTTTACTATGCCGGTAGGGTACGCAATACTGCAGGCGGAACATGGTATTATGCAAATAATTCGGATTGGTCAGAATCAAGTGCTTTAAATGCAGAATATACAATAGAGACAATGGCTTTACCTCCTGTTCAAACAATCTCAGCAAATGAACTTGACGGAACCAGAATCAATTTAGAGTGGACACCGGAAACGCCTTTTAATAATGTTATGATAATAGCAAAATCAGAAGATGCAATTGTCCAAGAGCCAGCTCAGGGAGCAACTTATTCTGTTGGAGAAGTAATTGATGGGGCTCAGATTATTTATAAAGGTAATGCAGGAAGTTTCATTCATACAGGGTTGCAAAATAATACAATCTACAACTATAAAATTTACACAATTAATAATAATTATTACTCTGCTGCTATTGATGCTAATGCTACAACAAATGATCAGCAAGGATGTACTTTTACGATTGATTTAGGTGAGGATGTAAACGTTTGTGGTGGTAGTTCAATTTTGATAAATTCTGATTTGGTATTAGCACCTTTTGGCGATAGCCTCACAATTTATTTCGACGCAAGCGGATTTGTAGATTTTGTTGGATTAGATAAGGTTTATATGCATGCCGGAGTTAGTCTTCAAGGCGGCACACCATGGGATTATGTCGTTGGTAATTGGGGCGAAGATGATGGCCTTGGACTAATGAGTGAAATTTCGGAAGACTTATGGTCGTTTAAAATAAATCCGGTTAACTATTTTGGATTTAATGCTGATGCCGATTTATTAGGAATAAATCTTGTTTTTAGAAACTCTGATGGATCTGCAATTGCTCAACATCCAATTTCTGGCGAGGATTTTTATATCGATATGACGATAAATCCGCCATTTGCAGGTAATTATCCTGTAAGTGTAGATTATATTGAGAGCCCGATAACTAGCATTTTATGGAGCAATGGAGCCGAAACAAGTTCAATAAGCGTTAGTACTGCAAACGAATATTCAATAATTGCTGCTGATAGATTTGGTTGTGTAGGAATGGATACTATAAATGTAGAGCTTCATTCAATTCCTTATGTTGAGCTTGGAGAGGATCAAACAGTTTGCATCGACAATGAGATTGTTCTCGATGCAGGAGAGTTTGAGTCTTATCTGTGGAGTGATGATAGTGAGCAACAAAACCTTACTGTCGCAGAGTCGGGTATGTACGGTGTAACTGTAACTGATATAAACGGTTGTACAGGTTTTGATATAGTTAACATAAATCTGGTTGATTATCCTATTGCAGAGTTTTCTTATGAATTTTTAAATGATATGGAGGTTTATTTTAGCGACTCTTCTGAAAACGCAGTAAGCTACTCTTGGGATTTTAATGGTGATAATAATGAAGATAGCAATGTCGCAGGGGATGTTAGTTATATTTATCAAAATATTGGGCAATTTGCAGCTTCGTTAACTGTTACAAATCAATGTTCGAGCGATAATTATTCACAGATTATTTATGTTTTATCAATTGATGATGCAGATTTTAATAATCTGTCGGTTTATCCAAATCCGGTTAGTGAAATATTAAATGTCGAAGTGTCGGAATGGCAAAACTCTGTCATAAAGCTGTTTACTATTGATGGCAAAATGGTTTTTGAGGACATTATTAATGACTCAAATATTCATCAGTTTGATGTTAGTAATGTTTCTCCTGGATTATATAATCTTACAATCGAATCCGAAAACAATTATAAAACAATTAAATTAATTATAAAATAAATCATTATGAAAAAGACATTATTGGTAGTTTTATCACTTGCAGTTAGTACTCTAGTATTCTCTCAAACCCCTTGGACAGGACGTACATATTGTAAAATAACATTAGATACAAAACTTATGGAAAATCCATCATGTAGTTTAGGTGGCGGTGGCGGTATTCCGGCTACATGGGAAAAAGTTTATGCTCACTTGGGATTATGTACCTGTAATATTAACGAGGATCTCAGAGATTGTTCTAGTGAAACGGAAAATGAAATATTCTGTTATTCTCAAATAACTCCATTCCAATCCTTGGTTTGGCAACATGTTGTTGGAAACTGGGGCGATATCGCCGAAGATGATGGTGTTGGCCTTATGACTAATCTTGGGAATGGTGTTTATAGTATCGAATTTATTGTCGAAGATTATTTTAGTAGTGCCGATGTTAGTACAGAATTAGGAGAAACAAGTGCTGTTCCTTCAATGCCTTGGAACGTAAATCAGGGAGGGCAACCTTATACAATGGGAATGGTGTTTCGCAATGTTGATGGAACTTCATCTGGAAGAGATGCTTTATGTAAAGATTTATTTCTTGTGGATATATTAGGAACTCCAACTGTAATTCAAGGTTCAGACCCCGAAGGGCAAACATTTCCTGCTATGCAAACAGATATACACGATGCAAGTATTGATGAGATTATGACTTTAAGTGATAATACAATGGTTTTTCCAAATCCGGCAAACGAAGAATTTAACCTTAGTTTTAAGTTGGTAAAGAATAATACAGATTTACAAATTAGAATATTTGATATGCAAGGAAAACTTGTATTAGAAGAATCATATTTGTCAACTCCAATTGGCTGGTATAATCATAAAATTAGCACTGATGGTTTAAATGAAGGAATATATATGGTTCAGGTGTCCCTTGATAAATGGGTTGCACATACTGAGCGTGTTCAGATAATAAAGTAATTCACTAAAATTAAAACTATGCTGAAAAATAAATATTTAATAATATTATTTGCCTTTTTGTCGCTTTCGCAGCTTACAAAATCCCAAGTAATCTACTGGGAGCCATTGTATCCTACAATTTATGATACAATAACACTTTATTACGACGCAACTCAGGGAAATGCTGCTCTTGCCGGATTAAATGATACTGTGTATGCTCATACAGGGGTTTTGTCTAACCTTAGTATTAATCAAAACGACTGGGAACACAAAATTGCAGCATGGGGCGAAGGCGACTCCATCCTTGCTATGCAAAATCTTGGCAGCGATTTGCATAAGTTTAGGTTTTACCCTAAGAGTTTTTATAATATTCATCAAAGTGAGACAATAACCAATTTATGTTTTGTGTTTCGTGATAAAGACGGAGATATTGCAGGTAAAAATGCCGATGGTAGTGATATCTATTTGCCATTATGGACAAATAATATGTATGCTCGTTTTACTTCGCCTGTAACATTTCCGCTAACACCGACATCTGGCGAAAATTTCGATATTACTGTTACCGCAAAAGCTCAGGGAATGATTAATATCTTTCACGATGGTGTACTAATTGCTCAGGATTTTGATTCTGTTTTTACAACCTCGATTGTTGCGGGATCAGAAGGAAAACACTGGGTTAAATTTCAGTATCAATCAGGAACCAATTCACAAGTTGACAGTATCTTTTATATAGTACAAGAACCTGTTTCAGTTGAGTCATTGCCTAATGGTATTGTTGATGGAATTAATATCATCGATGAGAGTACAGTTGTATTTTGCTTAAATGCTCCATGGAAAAACAGAGTTTATGTGATTGGAGATTTTAACGATTGGCAAATTGAGCCCGAATTTCAGTTTAAGAGAACTCCCGACGGAGAAAGATGGTGGTGTAGAGTCGAAGGTCTTGATGGTGATTTAGAATACAGATTTCAATATTTAGTTGATTTTGATATAAATATTGCCGATCCGTACAGTAAAAAACTTCTTGATCCTTTTAATGATACTGAAATTCATCAGGTTATTTATCCCGATTTAATTGATTATCCAACAGGTAAAGCAAGCGAAATGGTTGGCGTTTTTCAAACTAATCCTGATGAATAT
The DNA here is from genome assembly GCA_016937855.1 of Bacteroidales bacterium. Lineage (GTDB taxonomy): Bacteria > Bacteroidota > Bacteroidia > Bacteroidales > ML635J-15 > Bact-19. The sequence continues at coordinate 79,549 of JAFGVU010000003.1, forward strand.
GTTTGGCAAGTTAATGATTTCGAAAAGCCTGATAATCGCGATCTTGTTATTTATGAATTGTTAGTCCGAGACTGGCATATATGGCACTCATATCAAACAGTTTTAGATTCTATTGATTATCTAGTAGGGCTTGGGATAAATGCTATCGAACTAATGCCAATTAATGAGTATGATGGGAATGATAGCTGGGGATATATGCCGGCTTTTTTCTTTGCTCCCGATAAATGTTATGGTACATCCGATATGCTTAAGCACTTTGTGGATGTTTGTCATGAAAATGGGATCGCAGTTATTTTAGATATGGTGCTAAATCATGCAAGTGGGCAAAATCCTATGGCTCGGTTGTATTACAACAAGGAAAAACATCGTCCGACATGGCAAAATCCTTGGTTTAACGAACTAATTCCGCATCCATACGGATATCACAACGATTTCGATCACGAAAGTCAATATACAAAAGATTTTGTCGATTCTGTATTGTCATATTGGATTAGCGAATATAAGATTGATGGCTATCGCCTCGACCTATCGAAAGGTTTTACCAACACAGTTACTGTTGGATATGACGAAGAGGGAGATATTAATTGGACAGATGTTGGTGCTTGGGGAAATTACGATGTTGTTCGTGTTGATAATATTAAGAGACTTGCTAATGAAGTTTGGGCAAAATATCCCGGGACATATATGATTTTAGAACATTTAGCCGGATTTAGCGAAGAAAAGGCACTTTCGGATCATGGTTTTATGCTATGGTGCGGAATGGCAGCAAACGAACAATTTGCTCAGGCTGCAATGGGTTGGCCAGAGAACTCTGATTTTAAATACGGCATCTCTTATCAAAACTATCAGGGAAATAGCCTTGGTCAGCATAATCTTGTTGGTTATATGGAGTCGCACGACGAAGAGCGTTTGATGTACAAGTGCTACACTTATGGAAACATGAATGTAGAAGGGAGTGATACAACCTACAATACCAGAGAGAAGGAAACTGCTCTAGAAAGAATGGGACAGGTTGCAGCCTTCTTTTTCACAGTTCCAGGACCTAAAATGTTTTGGCAGTTTGGCGAAAGAGGCTATGATTATTCAATTAACTGGCCTGCTGTTGATCAACCCGGTGCTACACGAACAGATAAAAAACCTCCAAGGTGGGACTATATGGCAGAAGGCGAAAGACAATATCTGTACAAGGTCTATAAAGCTCTTATCGATTTGCGTACAAACCACAATATTTTCCGCACATCAAACTATGAGATGAGCACGGCGTCCTACGATAAACGTATCAGGCTTTGGGACGACGGTTATGTAAATGGCGAGATGCAAGTCGTGGTGCTCGGAAACTTTAATGTCGTTAGTCAATCCGTTTGGCCCGAATTCTCACACACAGGTGAATGGTACGATTATTTCACCGGCGATACAATTGTTGTGGAATCTCACATGACCGAAAATCAGGGCTTTACTTTTGAGTATCAGCCGGGTGAATATCATATATATACCGATGTTAGATTGGATATTCCTGATTTTACCTTGGATACAGCAACAAACGAGAATGCTGTTCCCGGGATTGTTGGTGATATATTTAATACAACTGCATATCCAAATCCATTTACAGGCGATATCTCATTCGAATTCTCAATTAGTCAATCGCAAAAGGTGGAAGTTGAAATATTTAATGTAAAAGGTCAGATAATCGAAAAAATTGCTTATTCAGCCAAAAAAGGTCGTAATAAAGTAGAGTATTCATTCGATGATAATCAGCCTAAAGGATTTTATTTTTATAGAATTAAAACAAATCAGTCAGTTTTGGGTGGTAAGATTCTAAAACAGTAAGTAAAAATTTAATAGTTTGATGAAAACAAAACCACGTTTAAGTTTTTGGCAAATCTGGAACATGAGTTTCGGATTTTTGGGGATACAGTTCGGATTTGGTTTGCAAAATGCAAATGTCAGTAGAATTTTTCAGACTCTTGGAGCTGAAATGGATAGTATCCCAATATTGTGGATAGCTGCTCCAATAACAGGATTGATAATTCAGCCAATAATCGGACATTTTAGCGACAATACATGGACAAGGTTAGGACGACGAAGACCATATTTTTTAGCGGGGGCAATATTTGCATCAATTGGTTTAATAATAATGCCAAATTCTCCGGCATTGTGGATTGCTGCAGGAATGTTGTGGATTATGGATGCTTCTATTAATATTTCGATGGAGCCTTTTAGAGCATTTGTTGGCGACCTTTTACCCGACGAGCAAAGAACCAAAGGTTTTGCTATGCAAAGTTTCTTTATTGGAACAGGTGCTGTTGTTGCATCTGCATTGCCATATATTTTAACTAATTTACTGGGTATTGATAATACTGCACCCGAAGGAGTTATTCCGCCATCTGTAAAGTGGGCATTTTATACTGGTGCAGCAGTTTATTTTATTGCAGTTTTAGTGACTGTTATAACGACGAAAGAGTATTCCCCAGAAGAAGTTCAAGAGTTTGAAGCAGCAAATGAGGCAAAACGTAAAGAGCAAAATTATTCAGACGATTATGCAAAAACAAGCTCTTATGCAAAAATTAGTTTGGTGTTTGCAATATTAGGGATAGCAACTTTTGCATTTGTATATTTTAATAGTCTCGAAAAGGAAATTTACATATTGGCATCTATACTCATTTTGTTTTCTATCTTAATGTTGATTAGTTGGGCGATGAGAAAGTACAAGCAAGCAAAAAATGGACTTGTTGAGGTTTTTTCCGATTTGATTAAAATGCCCGGTACGATGAAACAACTGGCTGTAGTTCAATTTTTTACATGGTTGGCTCTTTTTGCAATGTGGATATACTCTACTGCCGCCATAACAGATCATATTTATGGTGCTGCAGATACAAAGTCAGCTCTATACAACGATGGTGCTGATTGGGTAGGAGTATTGTTTGGCGTTTATAATGGCGCAGCTGCATTATTCGCCTTTTTATTGCCAATTTTAGCCAGATGGACATCTCGAAAACTAACTCACATGATTTGTCTGATTATTGGTGGTATTAGTCTTGCATCGATATACTTTTTTAATAATCCCGATTGGTTAATTGTTCCAATGATCGGTGTAGGGCTTGCTTGGGCAAGTATTCTATCTATGCCTTATGCTATTCTTACCGCGGCATTGCCGGAACACAAAATGGGAATTTATATGGGGATATTTAATTTCTTTATCGTTTTACCTCAAATTTTAGCAGCAACAATTCTTGGAGCAATGACTAAACATTTATTCGATCAACACGCTATTTATACGCTTATTTTTGGTGGTGTGATGATGATAATTGCCGGTATCTCGACTCTTTTTGTTAATGATGTTGGCGAGAAGTATTTGCAAAAACCAAACGAGGTTGTGTAAACTTTAGTTTCTTATCCGAATTTTGTGCACATTTTTATTGAACGAATTAATGAGACCCGATAAAAACTCTTTAATGTATAAGTCCTACGGACTAAAGAGACTTATGGTTTTAGCAGTTTACTGATGTATAAGTCCTACGGACTAAAGAAACTTATGGGTTTAGCGCTTTACTGATGTATAAGTCCTACGGACTAAAGAAACTTATGGGTTTAGCTCTTTACTGATTTCGCTTAGCGAATATACATTATTATACCATCCCAGATTAGTAAATTTTATAAGTCATAAAAATATTGGACTAATTACATTTGGTATAATTTGTTGTAATCCGACAAATCAAAGAGTCTTAAAAATTGGCAAAAAAATAAATGTAAATTCTATTTTGCTAATAATTTTTTTTGATGTATTATTACATTTATAAAATTTAATAAAAAACAAAACATGGAAATTAAAAACGGAACCCTTGTAACCCTTGAATACGACTTGTATGTAGAAGGATTTGATGGAGAGCTTATTGAGTCTGTAACAAGTGACGAACCAGCAGTTTTTCTTTGTGGAAATGAAGAAATGCTTGAAACTTTCGAAGAAAAATTGATCGGACTTAAAGCCGGTGATAGTTTTAAATTTAGCCTTACTAAAGAGCAAGCTTATGGGGATGAAGATGACGAAGCTTACGCAGAATTCCCTAAAGATGTTTTTACTGATGGTGATGGACAACTTCCTGAAGTAGGAGATTATGTGCCAATGGAAGACGAAGATGGAACTGTTTTCGATGGTGTTGCTATCGAAATTACTGACGACTTCGTAATTATTGATTTTAATCATCCGCTAGCAGGCGAAGATCTTTATTTTACAGGCAAAATAATTAAAGTGGAAGACGCTCCAGCTGAGTAATAATAAAATGTATCTTTTATAGTAAAGCAGTTTCTTTTTTGGAGCTGCTTTTTTATTGGTTAAAACAGTTTTTACAAAATGACCTAAACTATTGTTAGGGCAAACTGATGTTTTTTGTCTGCTCCACACTAAAGGTTGAGTAGACGCTAATTACAACACATTAGCATTTTTACGAGTCTGAAGGACTTATTTATTTTAACCCTGACTGAACGCAGTGAAAGTCGGGGAATAAATGCGCCACTAAATCTCTTTTGGCGTATGCTTTTGGTGCGTAAGCAATCCAAAAGCCATGACAAAAGAAAAAGTATGCTTTTGACCTAAACCATTGTTTTAAAAATAACTACCTTTGTGCTTTAATAGTTTAATTGCACTGCAAATGAAAAAAAGAGATCAAGAGGAAATGATGGCAAAAATGCGGGAGATTGCGCTGCAAAATCCTGAGAATATCAGAATAATTGAAACCAGTGTCGATGCCAATGTTCAGATAGAGTTTTTTGAAACTTTGCAAAGACTCGCCGATATTGATGAAGAATATAATATCGAAGCGCTTTTTAGCGAATTAAATTGTGAAGAAACTGCTTTAGATAGAAAAAAAGATATTCTTGCTACGCTTACTTCATTAGGTGAGGTAGAGAGTTTTAGATTACTCGAAGATTATCTAAAAATTGCAAATGATGAAATCAAAACCTGGGCTTTTTTAGCTTGTCAGCAAGGACGAATGTTTCTAGAATCTAAATTACTTGAGGAATCCAAAATTTATATAGCATCAGGTCTCGGTGGTAGTGATTATAAATTAAGATATATTTTCGCGTTTGCATCTGTAAATGAAGATTTTTCTGAATCTCAAAAAGGTGTTGTTAAAGGCGAGATTGAGTATTTTCTTAAAAAAGATGACGGAGAAATCGAGAATGTCAATTTCCTAAATAAATATGTAATCTGTACAGCATTAGTGCCTCTTTATGTAGATTTAGTTGAATTAATTCAACAAATTGTTGAGGAGATTAACCAATATGGCAGCTTTTTACGCGAAAATGTTTTTCTAACTAATGAAAAAATGGTTAATGTGGTTGAATTAAATGAAATATTTGATAAATAGCCAATTATGAATGAACAAATCGTAAAAATTGATCAGTCGTGGTATAAAGAGCTTAAAGATGAGTTTAAAAAAGACTATTTCGATAATTTACGAAGGTTTATTTTGCAAGAAAAATCACAATATATGGTTTTCCCTCGCGGTTCTCAAATTTTTTCAGCCTTTAATCTTACGCCGATCGATAAGGTAAAACTCGTTATAATAGGACAGGATCCATATCACGGCCAGGGACAAGCTCACGGATTGTGTTTTTCTGTTCAGCCAGGGGTTAAAATTCCACCATCCTTGTTAAATATTTATAAAGAACTTAAGACAGATTTAGATTTTAAAATACCTAATCATGGTAACCTGGAATACTGGGCTGAACAAGGAGTCTTTCTAATAAATGCTACATTGACAGTACGGGCAAATAGTGCAGGGTCGCATCAAAATAAAGGATGGGAAATATTTACCGATACAGTAATTAGAAAGCTAAATGATAAATGCAATAATCTGGTCTTTCTACTTTGGGGACGATATGCTCAAGCAAAGGAAAAAATTATTGATCCATCAAAACATCTAGTGCTCAAAGCTGCACATCCATCACCACTAAGCGCATATAACGGTTTTTTTGGCTGTAAACATTTTTCTAAATCAAATGATTATCTTCAAAATCATGGTAAAAAACCAATAGACTGGCAGATTCCAATTTATGATGCTACGACTTTGTTTTGAAACTAATCTTATCAATAATCAAATCTGAAATCTCCTCTAAGCTGAGATTCTTAATATTTATCAAGAGATCTGCTTTCATATAGGAATTTTTGAAATATTCGCAATCCTCTCTAATTTTATTCAGATATCCCGCTCTTTTATAATCATCCATAATCTCAATAATTGGATTGGAGTCTTTATCATAAAATTCTAGCCTGTTAAGTACATTAACATGAGAGTCCTTTAAGCAAATTGAAATTAAATCTTTTTTCTTGTGCTTTCGATACACTTTTAGATAAGAAAATTTTAATCCGGAAGGTGTTCCGGCGATTACACAATCATTGTGCTTAGAAAATAGCATATCTAAAACAACGCTTCCTTTCTTTCTATAATCATTCATTGTAAGACACTCATCTTGTATTCTTTCAATTGGAGAACCATAATAATACTGAATCTCAAGATCCAAATCAAAAAAAGAAAAGCCTAATTTTTGAGCAACCAATTTTCCTATTGTTGTTTTGCCAACGCAACTAATTCCAACAAAATATAATATCATTGCGACTTTGTTTCATTTTTTTTGAATTCTACAAGCTAATTATTGGAATAGTTAAATAAAAGCAGCTTCCTTTTCCAATTTCTGATTCTACCTCTATTGTACCATCCAAAATTTCGGCATAAGCCTGACAAATAGAAAGACCTAAACCAGAACCTCTTGATATTGCCGAGAGTTTATTTTCAACTTGTACAAATCTATTAAAAATTTTGTCGATATTTTCTTGACTTATTCCTATGCCTGTATCTTTTACCCAAAACCGCACAAAAGTGTCCGATATTTGTTCATAACCAATCTCGACGTATCCACTTTCTGTAAATTTTAGTGCATTGGATATAAAGTTTGCTAGGATTTGTTTTAGTTTGATTGGATCGGATATGCCATTTATGGTATTTTGGGAGATGTTATCGGCAATGCATAAAACTGTATTAGGATTTTTGGCAAACATCCCCTGCATTTGTGCGTGCAGATTTTTTATAAAACTGTTTACTTCAAAACTAACGAGTTTTTTTGTAATTATCCCAGCCTCAATTTTAGATATTTCAATTATATCGTCAAGAATTAGTAATAGTTGATTACAACTGTTTTCGATTATTTCGAGATATTCGTTTTTTTCTGAATTGGATATATCATCTTTTAAGAGTTCTGTAAAACCAAGAATCCCATTCATTGGAGTTCTTATCTCGTGCGAAAGATTACTTAAGAAAGCTGATTTTAACTTGTCGCTTTCTTCTGCTTTTCTTTTTGCATCCTCTAAATCTTTTATAAGATACATTCTTTCCGAAATATTTCTAATAACAGTCAGAACGGTATCTTCTTTGAAGAAAACCATTTTTGCATCAAAAAATTCTGTTTTGTAGTTAATGTCAAGTTCATATTGAAATTTAGCCATTTTTTTAGTTTCGAGAACTTCTTTTATTTTCTCAAGAGCTTTGTCCGATAAGTCTTTTCTAAGGAAATTTGAGATTTTATTGTTTAAGAAGTTTTCGGGAATTTCTACAAGTTGAGAAACGGAGTTCGAGTAATAATCAAGGACAACTCCATCCTTATCAAAAGTAAAAAGCATATCAGGCAAAGCAGATAAAAGAGTTTCTTTATGTAGGTTTAGCGATTCGGCTCTGGCTTTTGCTTCAAGAATTTCCTGTTCTGCTTTTTTGCGCGCCGAAATGTCGTGATAGATAGATTGATAAGTCCCATCAGGCATCATTTTTGTATGCATTTCGATTGGAATAATTGTACCATCAGGTCGCAAAACTTCGCGTTCATTAATAATTGTTTTTCCTTTTTTGAGTAGATCAAAATTTAGTGGGTTTCTTTTTAGGCTTTCTTCGGTAAAGAATCCATCACCAATGTGTTTACCAACAATGCTTTTCCTCGCTTTGCCTAGTAGGCTGCACATATAGCTATTGGCTTCTGTAATAATTCCGTCGCTAGTTCCGATTAAAATCCCGCCAACAGCAAAATCTATCAATTCGCGATATTTTCTTTCACTCTCTTTTAAGCTTTTTTCACTTTCTTTACGATCTGTTATGTCACGCAATACAGCAATTACTACTCTTTTGTCAAAGTAAGTGCCAGGAACAAGGGTTACTTCAACGGGAACAATGGTGCCGTCAGATTTTTTGCCATAGTACTCGAGAATCTCTCTTTGTCCATTATATGCCGATTTAATCTGATTGAATATTTGGTCAAAATCATTTCTATTGTCGAATCCAATATCTCTAGGGTTTTTGCCGTTTAAGTACTCTACATTATAACCAAAGAGCAGCTCGGCAGTTTTGTTAATATCAATAAATTTTCCATCTATATCCTGAATAAAAATGGCTTCGGAAATTGAATTGAGCATCCCGCGGTATGTTACTTCTGATAGTTTTAGTGTTTTTTCTGTTTCCTTCCTTTCTGTAATATCTGTAATGACTGTTAAAAGAAATGTTTCTTCGTCTTGTTTGTATGGAACAGTGATTACTTCAACATTTATCGGATTGCCCGAAACGGTTAGGAAAACTTCTTCGGTTAAATTAGCATGGGAAAATTCTTTAAGAATTCTTTTTATTCTTCCTTTTGTGTATTCATGATAGTCGGGATGAACAAATTTAAAGATATCTTGTCCCAAAAGGTCGCGTTGGCTTCTTGCTTTAATTAAATCTACCGCGTACTCATTAGCATATAAAATTTTGTTTTCTTTGTGAATAACAATGCCATTAGGAAGTAATTCAATTAACCTGCTATATTTTAATTTGCTTTCAGATAGCTCTTTCTCCTTTATTTTTTGCTTAGTAATATTTTCAACTGTTCCTTCGTAGAAAATAATTTTTCCGCTACTGTCTCTTGTGCACTGAGCACTTTCTCGAATAAAAATATCCTCACCGGTTTTAGTTTTCCAAACAGCTTCCTGTCCAATAATAAGACCTTCATTCTCTATTCTCTTTTGAAATTTTTTGCGTTCATTTTTAGAAATAAGTTTGTTTTGATTGAGATTGTGCGAGCGAAGTTCATCAAATGTAGTAAATCCTAACATCTTTATTAATGGACTATTTGCCATTAGAATTTCCCCATCGGGATTTGTTCTATACAGTCCTATTGTCGTATTGTTATATATCTCTTTAATCCTATCAAGTTCACTTTGCAGATACGAGTTTTCTTGTTCTAATTTTTGAATTTTGCTTAATAGCTCCTTGTCCATTTTCTCCCTTAATTAGTTTGCTTAATGCAACAAATTTACAATTTATTTTATTGAATTAACGTTAATCTGTTGAAAAAGAAAATTATAATTATATGAAGATGTTACTTATTTTGTAAAATTTGCAAAAAATGATGTGATATGAGCAAAACAGTAGGAAAAATTATATTTGTTTTATTCTTAAGCTTAGTAAATTTATCGGTATCAGATTACTCTTCTGCTACCTTGACTCCCGATAAGAATATCGATCCTCCGTTTTGTTATTCAGATAGTGCCTGGGTTGATTCAGTTTTTAATACATTGAGCCCCGATGAGAGAATTGCCCAACTTTTGATGGTGCAGGCTTATTCAAATAAAAGTACTCAGCACCAAAACGAGATTGACGGTCTAATAAAAAAGTATGGAATTGGGGGGTTGATTTTTATGCAAGGTGGTCCGATAAGACAAATTGATTTAATAAATAGATATCAGAATTCGAGCAAAGTGCCTTTGTTAATTGCGATGGATGCCGAATGGTCATTAAGTATGCGCTTAGATTCCACAGTATTGTATCCGCGTCAAATGCTAATTGGTGCAATTCAAGATAATCAACTAATTTATGAAATGGGTGTAGAGTTTGCTTATCAACTAAAACGGGTAGGAGTTCATGTTAATTTTGCTCCTGTTATTGATGTAAATAATAATCCCAAAAATCCTGTAATCAATGATAGATCTTTTGGAGAAGATAAAAGTAATGTGTGTATAAAATCCTATAACTATATGAAAGGAATGCAGGATAATCAAATTCTTGCAACTGCCAAACATTTTCCGGGACATGGCGATACAGACGTTGATTCTCATAAGTCCCTACCGGTAATTTATCATAATATGAATAGACTTGACAGTCTGGAGTTATTCCCATTTAGATATTTAATCGAAAAAGGAGTTTCATCCATTATGGTCGCCCATTTATTTGTTCCTGCTATTGACTCAACTCCTAATTTGCCAACTACCTTATCTCCAAAAGCAGTAAACCAAATGCTTAAAACCGATTTGGGATTTAAAGGTCTCGTTTTTACCGATGCTCTTAATATGGGAGGGGTTACAAAGTATTACAAGCCGGGCGAATCTGATGTGATGGCTCTTGTTGCCGGGAATGATGTGTTGCTTTTTCCTAATGAAGTAGGTCTGGTTATCGCTGAAATAAAAAAAGCAATAGAGTCAGGACTTATATCACAAGAGGAGATAGATTCTCGGTGTAAAAAGGTTTTGCAGGCAAAATACTGGGCAGGTTTATCTGAGTTTTCTCAAATATCAACCCAAAATGTTTATGAGGATCTTAATAGCCCAAAGGCAAAGCTATTACAACAAAAACTAATCGAAAATGCAATAACATTGGTTAAGAATGACAATCAGATTATTCCTATAAAAAATTTAGATGAAACTAATATTGCTACCATTGTATTCGGAACTAATCAAATAAGCAGTTTTCAGAATAGAATGAAATATTATGCAAAAACTGATGACTATATTTATAATAACGATTTGATAAAATATGGGAAAGCAGATCTTTTACAAAAACTAAGCAATTATGATGTGGTTATTGTCGGAATACACGGCACAAACAGATATGCATCACGAAAGTTCGGAATATCTGACCAAACTGTTGCTTTTGTTGATGAATTAGCTTTGGAAACTAATGTAATATTGGATGTTTTTGCCAATCCTTATAGTTTAGCATATTTTAAAAATACATCTAAAATGAAAGGTGTAGTGGTTTCATACAACGACTGGCACATAACAAATGATTTGTCTGCACAGCTCATATTTGGTGGAATAGGAGCAAAAGGTAGATTGCCTGTCAGTGCAGGAAGCGAATTTAAATTCGGGGATGGTGTTGATACACAAAAAATTAGATTAAAATATACTAGTGTGCCCGAAGATGCCGGTGCTGATTCTAAGTTTTTAGTTAAAGTAGATTCTATTATTGAAGCATCATTAGTCGCAGGAGCCTATCCTGGAGGTCAGGTGGTGGCAGCAAGAAATGGAATTGTCTTTTATCAAAAATCTTTTGGATATCATACAAATGATAAAAAAATAAAAGTAAATGATTTCGATATTTTTGATCTTGCATCAGTTACAAAAGTAAGCGGAACACTTGCTGCTTTGATGAAACTGAATGGAGAAGCCGTTTTTAGTTTAGATGATAAATTGTCGGATCATGTTGATTTAATTAAAGAAAGTAATAAATCGGAAATGATAATTCGTGATATTTTAACTCATCGTGCAGGACTAAAATCGTGGATACCATTTTACAAAAACACAATCAATGACGTGAGTGCTAGAGCTTCTCACTATTCTGGTGTTATGACCGATACTTTCTCGATTCCTGTTGCCGAGGGAATGTACATGAATCGTTTTTTTATTGATTCTGTTTATAAACAAATTTGTGTATCTGATTTAAATCCTTATGGAAAATATGTTTATTCAGATTTAGGTTTCTATATGTTTGCCTTAATGATAGAGTCAAAAACAAAGCAAAAACTCCCCGAATATTTGGACAGCGTTTTTTACTCTAAATTGGGAGCTTGGACAACTGGTTATCTGCCGCTAAGTCGCTTTGATGCTAATCAAATTGTGCCAACTGAAAATGATATGCTATTTAGAAGACAACTGCTGCAAGGGCATGTGCATGATCAAGGAGCTGCAATGTTGGGCGGAGTTTCCGGACATGCTGGTTTGTTTTCAAACGCAAACGATTTGGCAAAACTTATGCAAATGTATCTCGATGGAGGACAGTATGGTGGCGTAAAATTTCTTGATGAAGCTATTGTCAATCAATATACAAAATATCAGTTTGATCCAAAACAAAATCGACGAGGTTTGGGATGGGATAAAAAACATCCAACTGATACATCTAAAGGTATAGGTAGCAAAAGTTCCAGCGATTTGGCCTTTGGGCATGGCGGATACACCGGAACAATGGTTTGGGTAGATCCACAATATGAGTTTGTATATGTGTTTAATTCAAATCGTGTTTGTCCATCTGCCGATAACTGGAAAATAATTAAATTAAACATCAGAACAGATATAGAGGAGGCTTTTTATCAATCATTCATTAGTTTTGACAAAAAGATAAAATAATGAAAATCATAAATAGAAATGGAAAGACTAAACGAAATGTTAGAGAAACACAAAAATTTAGTTTAACAAAATATTGCTTTGCTCTTGTTTTTTGCTTTTTTTGTGTTGGAGAGCTCAGATCGCAATATCTCGAAAATGATCCAAGTACGGTCGAGAGAATATTTTGGGGTGGAAATGTAGGTTTAATGTTCGGGACATATACCTATGTATCTATTGATCCTGTTGTCGGATATAGATTAACAAATCGATTGTCCGCAGGTATTGGTGGTACATACACATGGATTAATTCCGATTATTATAATTACTCGGGGCAATCTTATGGTGTTAATTTTTTTGGCTCATATACTTTGATTAAAAATTTGGGCGAGATATTGCCTATTTATGAGTCAGGAGGTCTATTGCTTTATGGGGAATTGTCATATCTGAATATTAGCGATTATTATGCGATATTGCCTTCAGGCAGACAAATTTGGGCGTACACACCTCTAGCTGGCATCGCTTATCAGACTCAAATTGGGAAAAACTCTTATTTTGTTATGATGTTTCTTTATAATTTTAATGAATCATATTATTCTCCATATTCTAATCCTGTAATAAAAGCGAGTTTTCAGTTTTAATGTTTTAACAAAATTATTTCTCAGTTCACATATCTTAATAATGTGGGATAAATTGCATTTTGTATAAATCGGTATTTTTAATGCAACTAAAAGTGTTTTTGTTTTGTTTATTTGTAAACTAAATGTTTATAAAAATGAGAAATATACTGATAAGTGCTCTTTTGTTGTTTGCAAGTTTAACTGTTTTTGCACAATCCGAAGAAACATGGCACTGCGAGACCGATGAGATTTATATGGAAATTCTTAAAAATAATCCTGATGCTGTTCGTGAACGTGCCAAACTGCAAGAGTTTGTGGCAAATTTTATTGCTAATGCTCAAAAATCAGAAGATACATATGTTATTCCAATAGTTTTTCATGTTGTTCATTATTACGGACAAGAAAATATATCTTATGAGCAAATTGAAGAGGCGGTGGAGTTTATGAATAAGGATTTTAATCGTTTAAGAAGTGATACTGCAAGTATAGTTGAGGAGTTTAAATCAATTGCTGCAAATAGTAAAATAGAGTTTCGGTTGGCTCGTATCGATCCTGACGGCAATTGCACTGTCGGTGTAACTCGTACTGTTTCAGAAACAACCTATGGTGGTGGCGAAGATGCAAAAGAGGCTGCTCCAACTTGGCCTCCTAATATGTACTTGAATGTTTGGGTTGTTAATTCATTACCTAGCGGTGCAGCAGGGTGGTCATATTATCCGGGTACTGCACCTTATGGCTCTGACGGAGTTATTTTATTACACGATTACGTAGGGTCAACAGGAACCAGTAGTTATAATAGAGGAAGTACCCTAACTCATGAAGTTGGTCATTATTTGAATTTAGGACATCCTTGGGGGCACACAAACGATCCTGGACTTGCATCAAATTGTGATATTGATGATGATATTGATGATACTCCTAATACAATTGGGCACTCCAGCTGCTCTCTTTCAGCTGTTACTTGTGGGTCATTAGACAATGTGCAAAACTTTATGGAATATAGCTATTGCACCAAAATGTTTACAATTGGTCAGGCAGAAATGATGAGAGCTGTCCTTAATGCAAGCACTGCCGGTCGTAATAACCTAATCTCCCAACAAAACTTAATTGCAACCGGAACTAACGAAGGATACGAACCCCAACTTTGCCCTCCTGTTGCTGATTTTGCAGGCGACAAAAGAATTGGATGCGAAGGTTTTACCGTGCAGTATAACGAGCAAACTTATGGTACCGATTATGTCGAGGCTTTTAATTGGAGTTTTGAGGGCGGTGAACCCGCAATCTCGTCTGAATCAAGTCCGATAGTAAATTATGACACAAAAGGAGTTTATAGCGTTGAGTTTACTGCAATAAATCCTAGCGACTCCGACACTAAATCAGTTGATGAATACATACGGGTATATGATATTCAGGATGGGTACACAATACCTTATACCGAATCTTTTGAATCGACAACATTCCCTAAAATTGACGGTAATTCTGATAATGATTTTTATATCGATAGTAGAGGTAGCGAAACATGGGAGCAGAATAATTTTGGAGATGAAGGAAAATCTGTACGAATAATAAATAAACGAAATAATGTTGGAACTTTAAATAAAATCTTTTTGCCAAACCTATTAGTGACCGAGTTTGATAAACCAATATATGTCAGTTTAAAGGCTGCTTATGGTAAGTCAGGCGATCTTTCAGGTGATAGATTAAAGTTTTATGTTTCGAATTCTTGTGGAGATACTCTAAGAATTGTTCACATTATTAATAGCTCCCAGTTAATTTCAACATATTCTTCGTCTTTTTCCACTTATCTTCCTTTGTCTTCGCATTGGAAAACTCATAGTTTTACAATTAACCCATCTCAAATCAACGGCGAGAATTTAAGATTGATAATTGAAGCCGAGGCAGGTGGTGGTAATACACTATATATTGATGAAGTTAGTTTTTCATACACTAGTGATGTGAATTTAATTCAGAGCTCAAACTTAATAAGTGCATATCCAAATCCAACTGATGGTAGCTTATTTATCGAAAATCAACTGTCAAATGGAGATTACCTAATCATGATTTTTGATACTATGGGACGTCTTGTCTTTGAGACATCTACTTCTAATAAAACTTATGATGCTTCAGGGATTTTAGCTGATAAACCTGCCGGATTATATTTGATAAAAATACTTACTGATGAAGGGGCAAAAGTTATAAAAGTGAACAAAAGTAAATAATCCTACTACAACACCTGATATAAAAATAATGGTAGAACCAAATTGATTATTTTACTGTTTTTTTCAACTCAGATATAATTTTAAAGAAAAAAACTAAAATAGTTTTTAAATTTGCCCATAAATCTTAAAGAAATGGGAATATATCTTGATTATAATGCCACAACTCCTATTGATAAAGAAGTTGCAGAGGCGATGCATCCCTATTTAGTTGACTATTTTGGAAATCCTTCGAGCTCACATTCTTATGGGGCAAAAACCAAAATTGCAGTAGAACAGGCTCGAAAGTTAGTAGCGTCATTAATAAATTGCAAAGCTTCCGAAATAATTTTTACAAGTGGTGGAAGCGAAGCAAACAACTATGCAATTAAAGGTTATGCATATGCAAATGAGCATCGTGGGAAACATATTATTACTTCTGTAATAGAACATCCTGCCGTTTTTGAAGTTTGTAAATACTTGGAGCGTAAAGGTTTTTCAGTTACCTATATTTCTGTTGATCAGGATGGTTTGGTTGATTTAGCTGAGCTTGAGGGTGCAATTCGACCTGATACTATCTTGGTTACAATCATGCACGCAAATAACGAAATAGGAACAATTCAGCCTGTTAAAGAAATAGCAGATATCTGTAAAAAGTACTCAGTTGCATTTCATACAGATGCAGCACAATCAGTTGGAAAATATCCTGTAAATGTTCAGGAATTGGGAGTTGATTTGCTTTCAATTGCAGGTCATAAGCTTTATGCTCCAAAAGGAATAGGTGCATTATTTATTCGTGATGGAATAAAACTTGAAAAACTTATTCACGGTGCTGATCATGAACAAAACAAACGTGCCGGAACCGAAAATGTACTCGAGATTGTTGGTCTTGGAAAAGCTTGTGAGATTGCAAAACGAGATTTGGAAAAAAATATCTCACACATGCGCAATATGAGGGATTTGTTGAATGACCTATTATCAGCACAAGATTACAACATAAAACTAAATGGACATCCCGAAAAACGACTCCCAAATACTTTGAATCTTAGTTTTTACGGAATTGAGGCAAATGTGCTTTTATCGGAGATGGAGTTAAATGGAATAGCAGCCTCAGCAGGAGCAGCATGCCATACCGATTCTGTAGATGTGTCTCCGGTTCTCACTGCAATTAAACTAAATCAAAATTTCGCAATGGGAACAATTAGATTTTCTGTTGGACGCCAATCTTCTGAGGATGAAATACGTCAAGCATCAAAAATTATTGGGAAAATTATACAGAATATTAGCCCTGATGTTGATAGTATTTCTGATACAAATGCTTTTGACTATGAGGAAATCAAATTGACTAAGTTTACTCAAGGGCTTGGTTGTGCTTGTAAATTGAGACCTCAGGAGTTAGAAAAAATACTTAAAGATATTCCGGTTTGGCACGACGAAAATATATTGATAGATACTCAAAATTCTGATGATGCTGCTGTATATAAAATAAACGAAAGTACAGCACTTGTTCAAACTGTCGATTTTTTTACACCTATTGTTGATGACCCGTATGAGTTTGGTGCAATTGCAGCTGCTAATTCACTTAGCGATATTTATGCTATGGGGGCAAAACCCTTGTTTGCTCTAAATATTGTCGGCTTTCCTTCAAATCGTTTGCCAATGGAGGTGCTGAAACAAATACTAAAAGGAGCATCAGATAAAGCTTTAGAGGCAGGAATAAGTATTTTGGGTGGTCATACTATCGATGATCCTGAGCCAAAATTTGGAATGGTTGTTAGTGGAATCTCACATCCCGATAATATTTGGGGAAATGCTGATGCTGTCGAAGGAGATGCAATTATTCTGACAAAACCAATTGGGACTGGTATTTTAACAACTGCTTTAAAACGTGGGTTGTTAAATGTCGAGACAAAAAATACTGTGATAACCTCAATGAGTACTCTAAATAAATATGCCGCGTCAGTTATTTCCAAATATGATGTACATGCTTGCACCGATGTAACAGGATTCGGACTCATAGGTCATCTTAGCGAACTATCATGCGCTAGTAAGATAGATGTGGAGTTGTTTTCTGATAAAATTCCGCTTTTTGATGAAGTAGAGTCATTGGCAAATGCCGGAGTCGTACCGGGTGGTAGTAAAAATAATTTAGATTATTTCTCCAAACATGTTGTTTGGGATGGTAAAATTGGTGGGATTCAAAAACTAATCCTTTGCGATGCTCAAACTTCTGGTGGTTTGCTTTTCTCAGTTCCACAGACCCAAAAAGATCAGATTATAAGAGAATTGTTAGATTCCGGAATCGAAAGTGCAAGCCATATTGGCAACTGTTTGCAAAAGGGCATTGGGAAAATTATTGTGCAGTAATGCATTGTGGGCTCAATTATTTAAGACATACGGAGTTTGCAAAACTCATAATTCACAATATCGTCAAAATATAGGTTTAATATCATATTGTTTAAATCGTATAATTTTCTTAATTTTGGCAAAACTTTAAAAATTAAGATTTTTCAATAAAAATGTTACAATGAGAACCAGCAAATTAGGATTAGATTTTACCAAAGTTGACGAAGCAAAAAAACTTGCAGGAAATATTGCTGACGATGTTCAGAAGTTTGTTGAGAATTACACAACTGTTTCTGTAGAGCGTACACTTTGTCGATTAATTGGAATTGATGGCATAGATAAGAATGATGTTCCATTGCCAAATGTTGTAGTGAATCAGTTGCACGAGAATGGTGCAACCGGACAAGGCGTTTTGTATTATATCGGAAATTCGATGATAGAAACAGGTTTAACACCTCAGCAATTGTCCGAAAAAATTGCTATTGGCGAGTACGATCTTACAAAAGCGAAGATTAATAATTTAGATGAAATTAAGGCTGCAATAATGCCTTTAGTTAATGAAGGGATATCAAAGATCAAATCAAATGTTGCCAAACGAAACGATTATTTAACAAATCTTGGCGAAGGAGCAAAACCGTATTTGTATGTGATCGTAGCAACAGGTAATATATATGAGGATGTTGTGCAAGCACAGGCTGCCGCTCGTCAAGGTGCGGATGTGATTGCAGTTATTCGTACAACAGGACAGAGTTTGCTCGATTATGTTCCGTATGGTGCCACAACCGAAGGTTTTGGAGGAACATTTGCCACTCAGGAGAATTTTAGAATTATGCGTAAAGCACTCGACGAGGTTGGCGAAGAAGTTGGCAAGTATATCCGTCTTTGTAATTACTGTTCAGGTTTATGTATGCCCGAAATTGCTGCAATGGGGGCACTGGAGAGACTGGATGTAATGCTGAATGATGCTCTTTATGGCATTCTTTTTCGTGATATAAATATGCAGCGTACTATGGTTGACCAATATTTTTCCCGAATTATTAACGGTTTTGCAGGTGTAATCATAAATACAGGTGAAGATAATTATCTTACTACTGCCGATGCTTTTGAACAAGCACATACTGTTTTGGCATCCGACTTAATTAACGAACAACTTGCACTTCTCGCAGGTATGCCCGAAGAACAAATGGGATTGGGACATGCTTTTGAAATGCACCCCGACCTTGAAAATGGCTTTTTGTATGAGCTGGCTCAAGCTCAAATGCTTAGAGAAATCTTTCCTAAAGCAACCCCAAAATATATGCCTCCAACTAAATTTATGACAGGTAATATTTTTAAAGGTCAAATACAAAACGCATTGTTTAATGAAATTTCAATCTGGACAGGACAAGGGATTCAACTTTTAGGAATGATTACCGAAGCTGTTCATACTCCATTTATGTCCGACAGATATCTTGCCATCGAAAATGCTCAGTATATTTTTAATAATATGAAAAATATTGGCGATGAAGTTGAGTTTAAACAAGATGGGATTATTCAAAACAGAGCTAAAAAAGTTCTGGATGATGCGTATTTGCTTTTAAGCGAAATAGAAAAAGAAGGATTGTTTAATGCTTTGGAAAAAGGAATTTTTGCTGATGTCAAAAGACCAAAAAATGGTGGTAAGGGACTAGCAGGAGTGGTAGCAAAAACCGAAAATTACTTTAATCCGTTTATAAACTTGATGAAAGGAGAGCAATTATAATGAGTGGTGGATTATATTCAATGGATCAACATGATTTTGATCAAACATTAGACCTTAAAAATGTAAAACCATACGGCGACACAATGAATGATGGTAAAACTCAACTTAGTTTTACTTTGCCTGTTACTTGTAATGACGAAGCTATCGAAGCAGCTAAACAACTAATGAAAAAAATGGGTTTCGAAAATCCACAAGTTGTTTTTTACAAAGAGCTTACAAAAGGTTTTACTTTTTTTAATTGTTATGGATCTTGCTCGCATACTGTAGATTTTACTGCTATTAATGTTCCAAAAGTAGAATCAACTGTATGGGATATGAAAGAAACCGACATGTTTGTAAAAGAGAATATTGGTCGAAAAATAACCGTTATAGGTGCAAGTACCGGTACTGATGCTCATACTGTTGGAATTGATGCAATTATGAACATGAAAGGTTATGCCGGGCATTATGGCTTGGAGAGATACGAAATGTTTGAGGCTCTTAATATGGGCTCGCAGGTATTAAACGAAGATTTTATTGCTAAAGCTATAGAACTCAATGCTGATGCTTTATTGGTTTCACAAACTGTAACACAAAAAGATGTACATATTAAAAATCTTACTGAGCTTGTCGAAATGCTAGAAGCCGAAGGATTACGCGATAAAGTTATTCTTATTTGTGGCGGTCCACGTATTTCGCACGAGTTAGCAAAAGAACTCGGTTATGATGCAGGTTTTAGCATGAATTCTTATGCTAATGATGTTGCAAGTTACATCGCACAGGAATTACATCGAAGACAAAATAAATAAATATATTATGATGGATAAATATCAAATACGCGAGGTTATCGCTAGACGTGTTGCTCTTGAGCTTCAAGACGGAGACGTAGTGAATCTGGGGATTGGATTACCAACTCTGGTTCCAAATTATTTGCCCAAAGGTATTAAACTTACTCTGCAAAGCGAAAATGGTTTGCTTGGAATGGGGCCTTCGCCAGAACCAGGTAAAGAAGATGATGATATGGTCAATGCCGGTGGCGGATATATTACTGCATTTGATGGTGCTGCAGCGTTTGACTCTGCAAAGTCATTTGCAATTATTAGGGGCGGACATGTTGACGTAACAGTATTAGGTGCAATGCAGGTTGATGTCAATGGAGACCTCGCTAACTGGTCTATCCCCGGAAAATTAACACCGGGTATGGGTGGTGCAATGGATTTGCTAACAGGTGCTCGTCGTGTTATTTTGGCAATGGAACACACTGCTAAAGGTAGCCATAAAATCCTAAATAAATGCAACTTGCCTCTAACCGCTAAAGGTCAGGTTAATACAATTGTGACTGAAATGGGAGTGATGGAAATCGAAAATGGTATGATTATCTTAAAAGAGATAAATCCTTTGTTTACCGTTGAGCAAGTGCAGGAAGCAACTGAAGCTAAACTAATAGTTGCAGAAGATTTGCAGGAAATGAAATCATAAGTTTATAGATGTAATTATAAAAAAAATAAGTTATGAGTAAAGTATTTATAGTAGCAGCCAAACGTACTGCAATCGGAAAATTTGGTGGTGCTCTTACAAATTTAAACGCCTCGGAAATTGCAGCCGAAGTAATTAAAAATATTATTGCTGAAACAAAGATAGATGCTTCTAAAATTGACGAGGTAATTGTTGGGAATATTCTTTCCGCCGGTCAGGGACAAGGTGTTGCTCGTCAGGCATCAATTAAAGGTGGAATTCCAACCGAAGTTCCGGCATACTCGTTAAATATGGTATGTGGTTCTGGTATGAAAGCAATTGCAAATGCTTTTACTTCGATAAAGGCAGGAGAATCAAAACTCGTTCTTGCAGGTGGAACTGAGAATATGTCCAGTGCACCTTTTTTAATGCCGGGGCAAATCAGATCGGGTTATAAAATGGGAAATATATCATCTGTTGACCATATGATTAACGATGGACTATGGGATGCCTTTAATAATTATCACATGGGTATTACTGCCGAAAATATTGCAGAAAAGTATAGTATTACCCGCGAAGAACAAGATGGATTTTCAGCTGCATCTCAAACTAAGGCTGCAAATGCACAGGATAATGGTAAATTTAAGAATGAAATAGTTCCGGTAAACATTGTTACTAGAAAAGAAACCATAGTGTTTGATGCAGACGAACATTTAAATAGAGGGACTACTGTCGAAAAACTTGCAAAATTGCGCCCTGCATTTAAAAAGGATGGAACCGTTACTGCCGGAAATGCTTCTGGCATTAATGATGGAGCTTCTTTTGTTCTTATTGCAGGCGAAGATACAGTAAAAGAACTTGGTCTAAAACCATTGGTCGAGATTGTTTCGGTTGGACAAGGTGGAGTTGATCCTTCAATAATGGGAATGGGGCCCGTTCCGGCAATTAAAAGTGCATTGTGCAAAGCAAGTATGAAACTTACTGATATCGATGTGTTCGAATTAAACGAAGCATTTGCTGCTCAATCATTAGGCGTTATGAAACAGCTTTCCGAAGATCATGGCGTTGATGCAAAATTCTTTGAAGAAAGATGCAATAAAAACGGTGGAGCTATAGCGCTTGGACATCCAATCGGTGCATCTGGAAACAGAATTGTAGTATCTCTTATTCACGAAATGAAACGCGAAAACGATACATTTGGTCTGGCTTCTTTATGTATTGGAGGCGGAATGGGAACTGCAATTATTTTACGTAATGTATAATAGATAGTATTGTTTTATTATTGAAGCATTCTAGATACTAGAGTGCTTTTTTTTAATATACTATCCGCCTTACTCCTTAAACTTAACATTAAAGGCATTTCTTCCTAAAAATGTCCTTACTAATCTAAATCCAACGCAGTCAGAGGGTGTTCCATCCCAATTCTCTTCATTTTGAATTTGAATGAAATATGCCCCGCTTGCCCATGAACCACCTTTTGTTTTATCCGGAGTTATTATCATCTCAGCAGCATTTCCACAAACATCTAAAAGTCCCCATTCATTTTCGGTAAAGCTGGCAATCAGATTTGGGCTATTGGGATTATACCAATTACTGTCTGATTTATGTTCAGTGAATTCCGAATTTTGATTTTTAACAATTTCATCAAATACAAGTTTATCTATTTGCTTTGTTTTACTTGTATCTCCTAAAAGTTTATTCTCCTCCCAAATGTTTGTTCTGAATTTTGCAAGAAAAGAACCTTTATAATTTCTAGTATATGGACCACCCCAGGCATAAGGAACACTTTGTAAGCCTCCAGCAGCCATATACTCGTATTCTGCTTCAGTTGGCAACCTAAACTCAACATAGTATTCACTGTCTGAACTTTTTGGATTAGTCATTTTTGTAAACCAAACAGCAAATAGCTTAGCAGCTTTGTGGCTAATTCCTACAACAGGTTCAAATGCGAAAAACGTAACAGGTATCTCCTTGATATTGTTATCAGAAATAAACTTTTTGGTAAAAGGTAAATATTTGTAGAGGTCTGTTTTGTCAAATTCTTGATTCAATAATACAGTGTCAGTTTCAAGATTCATTTTTACTTTCCAAAGTGGATCATTGGGTATGCAAATAGCTAAATCTTCATTCATATTGTTTTCTATCAGATAATTTAAGAATATTAACCATGTGAAGTTGCAGACTTCTGTTTGCATAGCCCAGAAACCTTGAACAGTTGTTGTAGAGTCTTTATATTTGAAACTTCCTGGTGGTATAAACTTAAATCCTTCGGGATCAGGTGTGTAGTTGGGCTTATGTGTTACTTCCAAAAGAGAGTAGTCAATTGAAGGCATATTGCGACCGAGAATCTCTATTTTTCTCATTGCTTTTTCCTGATCTTTTAGTCTAACTCTTACAACATACCTGAATCCTAGAGTGGAGTGCTGCTCGTCAGGGTTTATAAAACATTTTGCAAAAATTGCATTTGATGTATAATATACTTTATCAATTTTGCGATTGTCAAACCAGTTTAGCCCTCTTACCATTTTACCATTATGATTATTTCGAGTGCTATCAAAATATTCCTCAGTTAATTTTAATATTTTATCGCCAGGATTTTTGCTGGTTTCAAGTAATTCAATATTTTTTTGTCTATATGTTGCCCATGTATTAATATAGTCTTCCTTTATCCATTCAGAGACATTGCCATTTAGGTTTTTTATTTCAGTTGAATTCCCTGAAACTATATATCTGTCACTAGTTACAAGTGTTGGCTGTTCGAAATCTATTCTATCTCCATTATTTCTATTACCAATACTTCTTGTATAATTAAAGTCATTTTTATAAACAAGATCAAGATCGCAAATAATCCGATCTGAACTAATACCAATACCTGCAAATCTTAGAACTTCATCTCCTGCAAGCTCCCATTCGTAATCATGGGGTAAGTCAAAGGTAATATGATATAAAATTCCTTGTTCATCTATTCTAGTTTGCCACATACATGTCATCCAGTCCAAGTAGGCCAAAGCTTGCCAATAACTAATTCCGACTACTGGATACATATTGTATGCCGGATGAAAAAAATAATACTTGTTCATTAATGTTTGATATGTGAGTGTGTAGTCAGCTTCCCAACAATCAGTTTTTGGAAACACATTTAAAGTATTGCTCCCAAATTTTGCTTGAATTTCGATATTTGGTTGATGAAAAGTGTAAGTAAAATATCGCATATCATCTTCTGATAATGTGCTATCAATATTGATGTCTTCTTTTCCATTGTATTTTAACACATAATATAAAAACTCTTTATATTCAATATTACTGACTTCTGTATTTGAAATGTAAAATGGTTGTAATCTGTTGATGTTTTCAGTGCTCAGTTCTATTTTGTTTTCATTAAATAGGTTTTCATTAACATAATATCGTAATCCTTCTGGTAGGGATATTTGAGAGGGCTTTTTCTGAATATCAGTTGGGATTTCTTTGTGCCTTTTTGCTAATGAAATGTATGTGCAGTTTTCGAATCCTTTCTTGAAGGGAAATCCACAATGTACTGGTAGCATAAAGATGTTTTTGTTAAAGTATTCTTGTAATGATGAATCTGATTTTTCAGGATCATGCAAAAAGTCATTCCATCGAAAAAATTCTGTTGCATAGGAAGTCAATATTAGCTCTCCTGGATAGATACTAACTTCAGGTTGATCTTTTAGTAGTTCTTTTGCATATTCTGGATCAAAGTCTTCATAATACCAAGAGCCATATTTTGGTGTTATAGTATTCTTTTGCCATGGACTATCAACATCTTTTGACTCAATATCTCCATCTTTAATTTTAGCAGTGTCTTTTATTGTAATATGTTTTGTTTGAGATTGAATGATTTCTTTTTTTTCTGTTTTGTCTATTTTTAAAGTATCTGTTATGATTTCTTTAGAGGTATCTTTTAAAATAGTAGGAGGGACTAGGTTAAGATTAGGATTATTTCCTATTATTGTTACTGGCTTGTTACTTATCTGATTTATAATAAAAATTATCAAAACTGAAACAACTCCAATAATTAGTAATACTCTTAGGTAATAGGAAACAGATTTGCTTTTTGATTGAATTAGTTGTGTTATCTTTTCGTTAACCTTGTGCTCTAAACCTTGTTCCACGGGCATTGACATAACATAATTTGCATTCATAGTGACAGATTTTTTAATTTCGACATTAGTTTCAAAATCAGAAACAATAGCTTCTAGAAGGAGGCTTTCAAAAGCATCAGGTATCATATCTTTTTTAGTTCTATTCATGATTTACCTCCATTTTTAAAGTCATTTTCTCTGTTATTTTCCTTTTTAATCTTGCGTAATAAACTTTTAACTGGTTTTCGGGTTTGTCAATGTATTTTGCAATTTCACTATATGGCATCTGTTGAGCCTTTAGTAGTAATAGCATGCGTTCCCAGTCTTCAAGTTTTGCAAGTTCTTCATTGAGAAGCTGCAATTTGGCTGATTCTGTTTGTTCCTGATCGTCATCAGAAAAAGCAGGATGAAGCTTAATGTTTTCCTCCGGGACAATCTCAATTTGTTTTTTTATATCCCGATAATGATTCCTAAGATTATTTAGAAACGACACCAAAACAAAGGATGCAAACTTTTCCTCATTCTTAAAATTGTATTTGTCAATTTGTTTGCTAATCTTTTCATATGTCTTATAAATTAATTCCCAGGCTGTATCTTCATCTGTTTGCCAGTTTTTTAACGAATATGCAAGAAGTTGTTTCCCATATCTCAGATAAAAGGATTCAAGACCCATATCCGGATTCTCTCTGATTATTATGTGAGTTTCTTTCTGCACTTTAATTCGTTTTTGCCCTCTATTAGTTATAACACATTTAGGTAACAAAAATATATTAGTTTTATTATTGGCACTAAAGTATTATGAAATTTTTACCGTTTCCTAACTCAACTCAACCGTTAACTCAAAACCACTTTTAATCAGAGGGTTTTGGCTATAGTTTTGTTCCTAGTAATTAAAACGTTTAAAAATTATAACTATGGACAAAACAATTTTATTAGCAATCGCAATGCTTTTATCCGGAGTACTATTGGCTCAGGAGAACAATTTGCAAGTTGTAGGATCTTCAGGAGCAGATTATGCAACTGATAACTATCAAATTTCGTGGACAATCGGGGAGTCTGTAATAAGTATGCTCCAATCCGATAACTACATTCTTACTCAGGGGTTTCATCAAACATCGGCTACAATTACCAGAATTGATAATGAAATAGAGAACTCTTTTGACTTGCAGGTGTTTCCGAATCCAACTACGCGCTTTGTAAATATTCAAGCTGGGGGATATGGACTTACCTGTTATTTATATGATATGTCAGGTAGGTTAATCTATCAACAAGAATTTGCAGATAGCGAATTGGTTTTAGACCTATCTTATTATGCAATTGGTACCTATCTGCTAAATCTTACAGATGAATCAGGTAGCTCAGTAGCAAGATTTAAAATAGTAAAGAAATAAACATTAAAAAATAGAAATTATGAAAAATCTTATGAAAATTAAAACATTTGTAATTGTATTAGCATTACAATTCATTGCATTATTTGCAATATCACAAACAGCAAAGTTTAATTATCAGGCTGTTGTTAGAGATAATTTAGGAAACCCGCTGGTAAATGCAATGGTGGATATTGATGTGCGTATCTTACAGGGGGCAGTTGATGGAACAGAAGTTTTTGCAGAAAATCATCAAGCAGAAACAAATGCATTTGGTTTAGTTACATTGCAGGTTGGCTCTATAGAGGATTTAAGTGTTGTAGATTGGAGTGCCGACACATATTTCTTTGAAGTTACGGTAGATGATGAGTTGATGGGAACAAGCCAGCTTTTAAGCGTTCCTATGGCTGTGTCTGCAACTTATGCAGAAAATTATGATGAGTCTGACCCTTTGTATTCAATGGCACCTGCAAGCATAATAACAAATGATGACATCAACGATTGGTCAGCAGCTTATTCTTGGGGAGATCATTCAGGTTTATACCTACCTTCTGACTATACTCCAGAATTAGAAGAAACAGATCCTTTATATAGTACTGCTCCTGCAAGTACAATCACAAATGATGATATCAGCGATTGGTCAACAGCTTATTCATGGGGAGATCATAGTGGTTTATATTTACCTTCTGATTATACTCCTGATTATTCTAACCTTGTTAATCTAACTGATGATCAAGTTATTGCAGGAACAAAGACTTTTACAGGAACTGTTGTAGTGCCAACTCCTGTAAACGAATACGATGCAGTACCAAAAGAGTATGTTGATGCGCTTTTAGATAGGTTGCTTGAACTTGAATTAGCAACAGGATTAAAAGTTCAGGATATAGACGGCAATCTATATAGTACTGTTACACTCGGAACACAGGTGTGGATGCAGGAAAATTTAAAAACAACTAAGTATCGTAACAATACTGATATTCAATTCATAAATGATAATGCAACATGGAACTCAAATACAGATGCAGCTTATTGCCAAGCGTATCATGTTCCATCAAACGGAGATATCTATGGTAATCTTTACAATTGGGAAGCAGTTAATACAGGTATGCTATGTCCAGAGGGTTGGCATGTCCCAACATCTGTTGAATGGCAGGAGCTGATGACATGGTTAGAAGATAATGGATTTGGTTATGGTGGTAGCGGTGCCGAGGTTGCTAAATCTTTGTCAAGTCAGGATTACTGGTATTCTGGAGGCACAACTGAGGGTACTGTAGGATGGCAAACACATTTAAATAATAGCTCAACTTTTGATGCCAGACCTGGAGCATTTATGAGAGGCTTTAATGATACGCCAGGATATGAAGTATATTTTTGGGCATCAAATGAATCAAATGCGACTAATGCATATAAAGCTTCATGGACTTATTATAGTACAACTCCAAACCTCGGAACAAGTCAAAAGTTTTATGGCTTTTCTGTCAGGTGTCTAAAAGATTAATATGTAGGTTTTTTTTAGGGAAATGGCTGTCTGTTAAATAGGTGGCCATTTTTTTATTCCCCAAACTTCCCAATTTCAACAAATTGATAAATCCTTTCGCGAATTTCATTTGCAGTTTCTGTATTTGCAATTGAAATTACCTCTTCGGATTTTAAAGCCTTTATGTTTTCTATACCCTGATCAGAAACCATGAAATCGATATTTTCGAAATTAAAAACTTCTTCGATAGATCTTTGGATGTGAATGTCTTCTTTTATTAGTTTGGATAGTTCTTTTTTGAGCTTATCAGTGGAGTACTGGTGCCTTTTCTTAAAATATAGACCTTCGTTATATTTCTCCAGATACCAACTCTCTATTTGGGTTTTCAAGTTTTTAAAGAATCTGATATTTCGTTTTGCAATTATGCCTCTTGATTTTAATTCGATCTTATTATAATAATTTAAAACTTCAAGTAACTCACTCTCTTTCATCTGCGATATAGCAAATCCTTCTGTGTAAACAGTATTGAAGTAAATAAAAATCTTTTTCTTATTGCAAAATTCAACAATCTCTGGAATTTCATCCCAATTCTGTTGCATGGGGCACACCGAAAGATTTACATAGTTGTTTTTCTCTTTTGATATAGCGATGAAATTATCTAAATTTTTGAGCACTTTATCAAGTTTTGCGTTTTTTCTTATGCTTTCGAAAGTATCTGCCTTTAACGAATCAATTGATACACCAATATAAAAGTTTCCTTTGTCTAAATATGATTGTACTTTTTCGTTAAAAACAGTTCCATTGGTTTGAAGGTTGATTTTGCATTTTGGATTAAGTTCAATAATCAAATCCCATATTTCATAATAAATGCTAATAAGAAAAGGCTCTCCGCCTAAAAATTTTGCAACTTTTAATGTTGGTATGTATTTTTCCAGTTGTTTTAAAAATTCTTTATCGTATGGATGCTCAATGTTTTTAAGACCTTTAGCCTTTGCAATGCTGCTCGAGAATTCTTCGTGACACATTACACATTCTAAGTTGCAAGTATTATCTAACTCGAAAATAATTTCAGATGGGAGAGATCCTTGATCTTTTAAAGGGTCGTACAATCTTGCTTCAACTCCTTCGAAATTCCCAGCCTCGATTAATTTATGACAATGCTGACAACCATACATGAAGTTTTGTCTGCATAGTTCTTTTTGAAGATTTGAACGCTTTTCACCATTTACAATTTCTTCGATGCTGTTCTCAGGATATTTACCCAAAACATGAACACGATTAAAACAACACGCCGTAGCTTTTCCATGTATATCGAAATATAGACTTCGCGAAGGAGCATGGCAAACGCAAGGCTCAGGACCGGTTGTTCTACTTTTATTGTATTCAATTATTTTCTCTTTATTTCCAAATGCAGGGTTTATGTGATTTGAAATGTCACCATATTTGCTCTTGTTTTTTAGTTTCTTTATGTATCGTTTAAGAGCTGTCTGTGAGTCATATATCTTTTTGGTAATCAATCTTCTTCCGGTTTAAAGTTTTTACAAATCTCTTCGAGTTCTTCCAGTGTTTTATTCTCCAGATGTTCAAAGAATGTTAGCGAATCGGTTCGTAATAGTCTATTGTATATTGTTTTTATGTTTGGCTCAAATTGGAGTTTGTCCAAAAGAGTAAAAAATTTAACTTTAAATTGTGGACCTTCTTTTTCTACTCTCTCAATAATAAGAAATTTGCCTTCTGCTACTGAATATTCTTTGTTCTCATTTTTTTCTAGACCTTCTTCTTCTTTAGCCCAATTCTTAAACAGTTTTATCATATTGTGATAGTTCTTATAGTTTGTTTTTTGCTTTACGTTTTCTTGTGGCAGCTTTTTGCTTTCCAAATCAATAATTGTGTTTTTTAGTTGCGTCTTTTCAAGATTCTTTAAAGATAACTCTTCTGGCTTTACCACAGTATGAAAATATACACATATTTCCTTTTTATTTGCAAAATCGACTAGATTGCCTAGTTCATGACGATTAATGGTCATTGGGCAAACAAGTATATTTAAGCTTGTCTTGTGTTTTCTAGAGTATTCAATAAAAATATTAATGTTTTTTAATGCAAATTCATAATTGCCATTACGTCTGATATTTTCGTAATTTTCTTTTTCTAGTGAATCAATAGAGACATTAAAATGTATGTTGTGATGGGTTTCCAAAAGTCTCTCAATTCTTGGATTCATAGTGTTTGCATTTGTAGTAATAAGTATATTACATTTTGGGTTTATCTTGGCAATCATTTCCCAAATTTGATAATATTCTTCAATCATAAACGGATCGCCACCGGTAAATTCTGCAAGTTGTAAATGTGGAATAAAATCTTTTAGCTCATTTATAAATTTATCGTCATAGTATTCATTGCCGGAACTTTGATTACATGAGTCGGACGCAATCGAAGATGATAAATTTGAATCACACATTATACAAGATAGATTGCATTTGTTTGAAAGCTCAAACTCCATTATTGCAGGATATCTGCTTTTCGAAAATGCGTAATGCTCATACTTATTAATTAATAAACTGCCAAACGAATTATTTAAAATTAGTTTTGAGCAGAATTCGCAACTAGTTTTAAGCTCACAGTTTGTGTGCTCTTTCCTGATTTTTTTAAACGATCCATTAAACCATATTTCAGAAATTGTACTCTCCGAAATTGAAGAAGATTCATTGTTATAACTTGCATAGCATGGCGAAACTTTTCCATTTCGAGCAAAAAACATACTTGTGTATGGCGCGTAACAGATATGTTTAAGTGGTCCATAAATCCTACTTTTCTGAAATTCTATAAATGAATCGTTTTTGCATTTTTTTGTAGATTTTGGTTTGAAAAAAATGAACCATAATAATCTTATATCTCGGTGAATTTCAACCGAAAGATCTTTAAAGAATTGAGGAAGTATTTTATAAATCTTGCTTATCACTTATTTTAAATAATGTCAAATTTACAAAAAACATTGTTAAAACATGCCATCCAAAATTAGAAACAAATAAAATACTAATTCAACGAGTATGCCTTGTCAAAGCTAAATAAGCCCGTATAGTTTGTGTTTAGCACGCTTCCAACATTATGTTTTATTGTAAAAATTTACGATTCGGGAATCATTTTTTTGTTAAAATTGTAAAATTTGGCATCAACCAAGTTCATTTTATTTATTTTTGCGCCGCAGAAAGCCACTTTGCTATATTTTAGATTTATGAAATACTCGCTTATAAAATCACAAAAAGGAGAATTTATAGCATATTATGTTATAATTTTTGTTGTTACAACTTTTATATTGATTTTAAATTCATGTACTCTCGATAGCGAAAAATTACTAAGTTTAGGTTCAAAAAAAACCGAAATTGTAAATCGCGATTCTACCTTTTCATATTTGACAGATTTATACAATAATGCGCCCGATTCCGCGATCATGGTTGCTTTAGAATTGGAGAATCAGTTTTTGCAAGAGAGAGACAACGCAAATCTGGTTAGGTTGTATAGTTTTTTATCTGAGATTTACCAATATCGTAAAAATGACGATTACAAAGCAATGGAATACATCATTGCTGCGATGGATGTTGTTGCTGCTAACCCGGAACTCGAATTTGATAAAACATATCTGTATATTAATGTTGGTAATATTATGTTTAGGTATGGTCTTTTTGACGAAGCAATTTATGTTTATCGGCAAATTCCAAATATTACAGATGCTCTGCATAAACCCAATGTTATGGCACTAATTTATAGTAACATTGCATTATCTTTTCAATCGCAAGGTTTGTGCGACTCGGCGAGGCTGTATTTTGACTATTCCGCTAGGTCAATTGCAGAAACAAAACTTAATCGCCCTATGTTGACACTCCAACACTATAATTATCAAAGTTCCTTGGCTTTAAGTTGTGAAAATATCGACTCAATTCCGTTTTATTTTAATAAAGCAATGGCAACCATAGATTTTGTAGATTATATCATAAAGATTTTGCCAACTGAATTCTCAAAACGATATCAAAATGATATTCATATTGATTACCACACAAATCTCGTAAGGGCAATTGATAAAATGGCAGAATATTATAAGATTCGCAAAAATCCAGAAAAGGCAATAGAATTATATACCCAAACAATTGAGGAAATTTCCGATATTAGCGAATGTATTTGGTGCCCTGAGTTGTATTATAATCTTGTTGATGCATATTTTATGGCCTCAGAACCCGACAAAGCTCTTGAATATCTCGATTCAACAGAATTAATCATTAATGGTGATGGCATCAACCATAATATGATGATTAATATATGCGCTTTAAAAGCTGAAATTTTTAATGAAATTGGAGATCTGAGCCAGGTAGCTTATTATAATGAGCAGATGTTGATTTATCGCAATAGTCTTGAAACAAGTGGAAACTCAAACGAATTGATGCTTAAAAAAATTGAGCTTGCAGTTAAGCCTGTTCAATTAGCAATGAAAAATATCGAGATTAGTAGAAGCAAAAATATTCAAACAATTGAAATGCAAAAGTCCTTGATACAGTTTTTGCTAATTGCTTTTGTTTTTATCGCGATTACTTTGGTTGTTTATTATAGATTGTATTCTAATCTTAAAAAGACACGCTTTCAACTTGCTGCACGTACTATCGAAAAAATAAAGCCTAATATTGAATCAGAAAGTAAAAATAAGCTAAAGGATGAAGTAGAACAAGACTTGCTTGCAAAATTTAAGTTGGAAGTAATAGATAAAAAAGCTTTCCTGGAAACAAATATCTCCTTGATTAGCATTGCCGAACGTCTTGATACTAACCGAACTTATATTTCAAAGATTATCAATTCGGTTTATGGTATGAATTTTAACGATTATATCAACAAGCTTAGAATAACAGAAGCCTGCAACATAATCTGCAATAATACTAATCCTAATTTTACCATCGATCACCTTTATTGTGAAGTAGGTTTTGTCGGTAAATCTACGTTTTATACTGCTTTTAAAAAATATACAGGCGTTACACCTGCCGTATTTTTTAAGATGAATAATCAAGCAGTAGTATAATCGTTATCGTAATTCTTTTGTTTTTCTGCAAATCTCTTACAATGTTCAAGCGTTTCAGATTACTTAGTTTTGAGCAAATCTCTTACAATGTTCAAGCGCGAATCCGTCGCGTTTGGATATTTTAGTTTTGAGCAAATCTCTTAAAATGTTCAAGCGCGAATCAATCGCGTTTGGACATTTTAAGAACACCGGGGCTAACTTGCAAACTTTTAAGCCCCTATTTATAAAACACTCCTATATGATTTAACAAAATCTTTTGTGTTTGTTTTTATCATTTTGAAATCGCTATTCAAATCGAAAGTCGTGTTTGCGAAGTTGTAAATTTACAATTCTGAAAATTAACTTTCATTTGTCGATTATTCAAAATATACGATGTAGTAAAACTTGATTTCTAGTTATATAATGGTATTGCATAGTTTTGCCAAAAAATATCAATATTCAAAGATGAAAGTTAGAGAACGTATATTCAAATTTGTATTTAATCGAAAATCAAAATCAGACAATGTGCTGATATTTAGTGAAGAAACGCGAATATCTTATGTATTTCTATTGGCTTTAGTACTCGCCTTATTGACCTCACTGATTTTTTTCTTTGTCGGGACAAAAATAATCTTTGGCTAATTATTAAAACTTACTACCATGAAAACGAAGGACTCAATTATTATTTTTTTAAAACAGTCAAAATTAGACTTGTTGTGGATTAAATGTTTTTTACTTGTATTTGCAAGCCTCTTTATAATACAGTCAATTGAGGCTCAAACAATTGATGTGCTTAATGGTACAACTCAAACAGGATGTAGCTTTACAATTTTCGATAGTGGCGACAGCTCGGGGCAATATGATGCAAATGAAGATTATACGGTTACTATTTGTTCAGGAACTACAGATTATGTTCAATTGAATTTTGTGTCTTTTGATACCGAATCGGGATTTGATTATCTGTATGTTTATGATGGTAGCAATACATCTTCGCCACAAGTTAGCGGAAGTCCATTTAGTGGCAGCACTTTACCTTCTGCTATCGAATCGACAGGTACTTGTATTACTATTCGATTTACTTCGGATGGAACAGTCTTTGGTGATGGATTTGAGCTAAATGCAACATGTGTTGTGCCTCCACCCACATATTTAATGACAGATGGTAGCAGTGTAAATTCATGTGTTGGTTTCTTTACCGATCCACAAGGAATTGCTGGCTATGACGATAATAACGATGTGTGGGCTATGACTTTTTGTTCTGGAACTGGCGAAGCTGTAAAATTCGATTTTTCAGAGTTTGAAACAAGTGAAGCAAACGACTATTTGTCAATTTTTGATGGATCAAATATCAGCGCTCCGCTTTTTGGGACATATAACTTGGCTAATTCACCCGGAATAGTGATTAGTTCAGGAACCTGTTTAACATTTGAGTGGGGCACAGATAATAATGGTGATGGAGCAACTGGTTGGCTATTGCAAATATCCTGCGTGCCACTACCTCCCGATAATGAAAACTGCGATGATGCTGACCAATTAGTTTGTGGAACTGTAGATTTAGCGGGAACAACTATTAGTACTTCATCTCAAACACATGGCAGCTCTTGTAGTATCTCAAATTATGGAGTTTGGTACACTTTTACCGGAGATGGTGCAGAAACAACAATTACTTCAACAGCCGATTTTGATCACGAGATGGCAATTAGCAGTGGTTCTTGTGCCAGTTTAACAAATATTGCTTGTGTTGATGTTACCAATGGTACAGAGTCCTTTACTTTTACTCCATCTTTAGGAACAGACTACTATATATATATGGCGCATTATGATTCTAGCTCATCACTAACGGGTGATTTTACTATTTCTCGTTCCGATTGTGCTGTTGATATGTCTTATGTGAGTGCAACAACTACTCAATCAAACACAAGTGCTGTTACTATGGGATCGGTGAATCAGCAAATAATTGGTATTACTGTCGAAACAAGCGGGGAACTTAATCCATTAGATCTAACCGGTTTTGTTTTTAGAACCGACGGAAGCGACTCTTATAGTACTGATATTTCTAATCTTAATGTTTGGTACACGGGAGCAAACTCGCAGTTTCTTGCCACAAATATATTTGGAACCACTCAAGCGCCAGCTTCTCCAGGAACTGATATTGTATTTACAGGTAGTCAGCAGTTGATAGAGGGGACTAACTATTTTTGGCTAACTTATGATATAAACGATGCAGCAACTGCCGGAAATGTTGTAGATGCGATTTGTAATTCAGTAATAATTGATGGTAATTCCAATATTCCTGTTGTTACAAGTCCGGTTGGCAGTAGAGAAATAATTGATGGTTGCTACTATACATTATTACTTTCTGATTCTTATGGAGATGGTTGGAATGGTGCAACAATTTCCGTAAATGTTGATGGTGTTGAAGTTATTTCAGATTTAACATGTGCAGGCTATTCAACGGAATATAGTTTTATCGCTCAATCTGGCGCTGTGATATCAACAGATTATATTGCAGGAAGTTATCCCTCGGAAAACTCATATCTTATTACAAATCCTAACGATGCTTATGTGTTGTCGAGTGGCGAAGCAGGTGAAATCCCAATTAACAAAACCGAAACAGCCGATTGTGATGCAATAAAAGAGTTTACTGTAAATGGAACTGCACAGCAAATTGAAGAATCTTGTTTTATTTTAACCGAGGATAAAACCAATCAGGCAGGTTCGTTATGGAATAATTTCAAAATTGATTTAACACAAAATTTTACAATAGATTTTGATATTTACTTAGGCAGCAACAACGGAGCTGATGGTATTGTGTTTGCTCTCCAGGGGGAATGTACAACTGCAGGTGCCAACGGGGGCGAACTGGGATTTGGCGGCATTGCAAATTCATTGGCCGTTGAGTTTGATACATATCAAAACTCTTTGGAATGGAGCGATCCCGTAGCTGATCATATTGCAATTATTAGTAACGGGAGTGTCGATCATGCTGCAACATCTAACCTCGATGGTCCTTATGATTTACTAAGCGATATCGAAGATGATAGTTGGCATGCTGTAAGCATTGAGTGGATTTATTCGGATGCAAATTCACAAACTTTACGGGTTAGTTTTGAATCGCTACCAATTCTAAGCTATTCAGGTAATATTATTGATGATATTTTTGGAGGAAGCACAGAGTCGTTTTGGGGATTAACCGGATCAACAGGAGCAGAGCATAATTTGCAAAAAGTGTGTATAAATTCTTTCCCACAGAACTCTACTCAACTTTTGGATGTTACAATACAGCTCGGAAATACCGTTGATGTTATTGCTTCATCAGGAGCTAATAGCTATTCATGGATTCCGGATGACGGGTCAGTATCTGATCCTAGTTCGCCAAATCCAACATTATCGCCTGACGAAACAACTCAATATACTTGCCTGATTGAAGACGGATGCGGTAACATCATTACAAATAAGTTTACTATATTTGTCGAAAACACATTACCAATCGAATTAGCATTTTTTAATGCAGAGTGTTATAATAATCAAATTCTGGTAAATTGGCAAACTTTAACAGAAACTAATAATGACTTTTTTACTCTTCAGGCTTCTTATGAAACTGATAATTTTGAAACAATTGCAATAATAGATGGTGCAGGAAATTCAAATACTGTAAAGAACTACAGCATGGAAATAGAAAATTCCGGTATTCCTGTATTTCTTAGATTAAAGCAAACCGATTACGATTTAAATGAAACTTACTCAAATGTTGTTAGTTTGCATTGTGATAAAATTGTTTCAGATTGTAATGTAGAAGTATGTCCAAATCCTGCCGATGAGTATGTGCAAATTATGTTTGACAAATCTTTTGAAACTGAATCTCAGGTTTTTGTGTACGATATCTTTGGAAAAGAATTATTCAATAGTAAATTGATGATTGGAGAATCTCAAATACGATTAGATCTTTCTGATTTTGCTTCTGGAATATATTTTGGGAAGATTATTAATGAGTATCTCGACAAATCGTTTAAAATAGTCAAAAATTAGGGTTTTTGCCCAGAATCACAATACAATCGATTATGTATGCATTTGTAGCAATAGCTTTAAAATTACCAAGCGTTGTTTGTTTTCAAAGGTTCAATCGGGTTTGGATAATGTTATGAATAAAACAAGCGAGTTGTCAAAACTATTACAAATTCCTTACAGCTTTATCAATTTTTACATTATCACAAACTAAAAGTTTTTAAGGCAAAAATATATGGCTTTACTTTGCTGCATAATTAAACACAGCTTAAAAATGGCCGGAAAATTCTCAAATTCCTCATTTCCTCAAACAAACGTCTCCTCTGCGTCGTTGTGTAAATGTTTCAGTAAGTCTGAACTCATTTTCTTCAAATTTTCTCTCGTAGCTTAAATACCACTTGGTATTGTTAATTTTAACACCACGACAAAGAGGAGTTTCCGGTCTTAAATTCGGTGTTTCAATTTTTGCATGAGCGATAGCAGTGATGGTTCAAATTATTTCTATAAATATTATTGGTTTTACTTTGCTATAAATTTATTATTTTATAAATTGCAGACGTATTGTAATACTCAATTTATGAATACTAATTCTCCTGTTGACAAGGTTTGTATAATTGCAAAGACTAGCGTTGGAATGGTGCGTAGTAATAACGAAGACTACCATGGGTTTTCGACAAACATTAAAAATAAAGATTGGCGGTTTTACGAAAAAGCAGAATATTTGCCAAATGATTTCCCCGCAGTTTTGGTTTTAGCCGATGGTATGGGAGGCATGGAAAATGGAGAAGAAGCATCAAGAATTGCTGTTGAAACAATAAAAAACTTTGCTTTCGACAATCCAAAACTATTGGCAAATAACGATGAAAAATTATCTCAAACTTTTATCGATTTATTCGCTAAAGCTAATCAGGCTATACTTGATTTTGCAACAAAAACCAATAGTTTAGGCGCTATGGGTACAACATTGGTTGTTGCTCTTGTATATAAAACCAAAACTTATATTTTTTGGATTGGAGATAGCCGCGCATACTTATTTCGTAGCGGAATTTTAAAACCATTAACAAAGGATCATAGTTACGTACAAGAATTGGTAGATGCAGGAAAAATTACATATGAACAAGCTTTTTATCATCCCGAAAGTAACATCATAACCAAGTTTATGGGTGATCCCAAGAAAAGTCCTGTACCTTCAGCAATAAGTTATGACAATAATGATGGCGATATATTACTACTATGTAGCGATGGCTTAAATGGAATGCTTCAAGATAGTGAAATTCAAAACCATTTTTACAACAAATCCAACATAGATGATATTTGTGATACACTAATAACTAAAGCAAATGAAGCAGGAGGAAATGATAATAATACTGTTATGCTTGCGGGGTTTGGGGATTACATGAATCATATTCCCGAAAAACTGCCACTAAAAGAACATGCTAAAATTAACATCAAACAAATATCAAATAAAGCAAAGCAAAAAAGGAAAAGCAGTTTAAAAAAATATATAATTCTTTTGTTGATAGCGTAAGTTCAATTAGTAAATGCAACTTTTTGGTTTAAAAATTTTTCTTATATTTGCACAAAACAACGGCAAAAATAAAATTATGCCGTATATTTATGCAGAATTACAAAATGATTGAAACACTTTTTCATAAAAACAAAGGATATCTGTTTGCAAAAGACATTGCAAATAAAAGGAATCTCTATTATCAACTCAACAAACTGATTGAGGAAGGGCTTGTTGTGCAAATAAAACGCGGGCTGTATAAATACCCCGAAATTGCTGAGCTAAACCATTGGCAGGAAATCTCACTGATTTTTCCTAATGCAGTTATTTACCTGTTTTCGGCATTTTCGTATTATAAACTTACAACCTACATCCCGCCTGTTACTCATATAGCAATAGACAGAAAAAGAAAAATAATAACCAGTCAATATATGCCGGTAAAACTGCATTATATTGACCAAAAAAATTTTAAGCTTCATCAAACACTAGAGGATGGTGTAAGAATATATAGCCCCGAAAGAACTGTATGCGATGCAATTAAAAACGAAAATCAAATTGGCACAGACATAATGATTGAAGTTGCAAAAAATTATTACAAAAGTGATAAATGCAACCTAAACTTGCTTTCTAAAACAGCCAAAGAAATTAATATTGATAATAAGCTAAAGCAAATAATGCAACTGATAGTGAATATATGACAAGCAGTAAGTCCATAAGAGCCAAAATTAAAAACATTGCTGATGCTAACAATTTAGACTTTCAGTCGTGTGTAACACGCTTCCTGCATGAAAGACTGCTGTACAGACTTTCTGTTTCAGAATATAAAAACGCACTGATACTAAAAGGAGGGAACCTGATATACTCGCTTTTTTATTTAAAAGCTCGGCCAACAATAGATGTTGATTTCCTTGGAATTGAATTAAAGAACGATACAGATGAGTGCAAAAAAGTTTTTCAGTCCATCTTAAGTATTTATTGCGATGATACCGTTTGGTTTAATACAGACAACATTTTTTCTGAAATTATTTCGGAACAAAACCGACATCATGGTATCAGACTTACAATTCAAGCAGGTTTCGACACCATTAAACAGCAATTGCAAATTGATATTGGTTTTGGCGACACCATTACACCCAAACCAGTTAAACTACTTTATCCAAGCCTTATATATCAATTCCCTGAATCAGAATTACTTGCTTACACCAAAGAAACAGTAATTGCTGAAAAATTTCAGGCTATGATATTTCTTGCAGATTTCAACACTAGAATGAAAGATTTTTTTGATGTTTATAAGCTGCTTGATGACAATAATTACGATAAAAATGTATTGGAAAGTGCCATTATTTCTACATTCAAAAACCGAAATACACCTTATACAAAAAATCATGACTTGTTTACAGACGAGTTTGCGATAGATAAAAAACGGAATCAAATGTGGCAAGCATTCTTAAAGAAAATAAATACAAAAGAAGTGTTGCCATTCGATCTGGTAATGCAAAAAATACAATCCGAACTAAAACCAATATGGAACAATCTAAAAAATAATGAATAATATGGCAATTCTACAATTTTACACACTATAAAAATATCGAAAGTAAAACCCAAACTAGAATGTATAGCATTCCTGCCATAGAAAATTGGGAAGGATTGCAAATGTTTTTTACCAAACCATACTATACCAAAAATCTTTGCTGTAAAAAACCTCTCTGTACGCAAAATAAATTTGTATGTTCGGAACATACATTTTATATTTGCGTACAAAATGTAAATTATTGTAACTCATGGATAATGAAATTTTAAATAGTGCTGTGCAAAAACTCTTAGAGTTGGCTGGCTTGGAGTGCAAAATTATTAAGAAAAAAAACGACAATAAGAATCGAGTCGTGGATAATTATCTTCAAATAAAAACTGCAAACTCTGTTGTTGATTTCTGTATTGTGATTAAATCTAAATTTGTTCCTTCACAAATACTGCTGCTTAAAGAAAACTTGGGCGGCAAAGAAAATGCTGTGTTAGTTTCTGATTATATATCTGCTCCGGCAAAGAAAATCCTTAAAGAAAACAATATAAACTATATTGATACTCTCGGTAATGTTTTTATAAAAGCTAAAGACTTGTTTGTGTTTGTTGAGGTTAATAAAACTAATCGGGCAGTTAATAAAACTGTAAACAGAGCATTTAAAACTGCCGGTTTAAAAGTAATATTCCAGTTTTTGATTGAACCCGAATGTATAAATTTACCTTATCGTCAGATTGCCGAACGAACAAATGTTGCAATTGACACAATTGGAAAAGTGATTAAGGAGTTACTTAAAGAAAAGTATATTGTTAAAGCCGATAATAAATACTATCAGTTTATTGATAAAAAGCGATTGTTTGAAGATTGGACTGCTAATTATAGCAAGAATCTTAAAGAAAAGCTAAAACAAAAAAGATATAGGTTTTTAGACAAAGAAACAGATTTTAAAACTATTGCACTGCCCGAAAATACTTATTGGGGTGGGGCTTATGCAGCAGAAATATTAACAAACTACCTTAATGCTAACTCAGGGATAATTTACACAGGTCTAGATTTTCAGAAACTTATGAAAGAGCTTAGACTTTTGCCCGATAATAACGGAAATATTACAGTTGTTGAGATGTTTTGGACAGAAGACATAAGCACAAAAACTGTTAATCCTATGCTGGTATTTGCTGATTTAACAGCCGATAAAAATCAAAGACATTTAGAAACTGCAAACCTTATCTATAAAGATTATGTTGAGAATAACTTATGATGCGCTAAAAGACGATAGCTTAAAATCAATTCTTACAAATGTGGTTTCTGTTTGTAAAGACTTGCAAATTGAATATTTTATCTTAGGAGCAACAGCAAGAAATATTTGGTTTGCTTCTGGTAACGAAAAGCCGGAAACGACAAAAGATGTAGATTTTGCTTTATATGTAGTGAATTCAGATGATTATATTAATTTAAAAGATAAGCTAATCTCAGAATACAATTTCGTTAAAAGCACTGCAAATGAATATTGTTTAATTACAGCCGAAGGCAGACAAGTGGTTTTATTACCGTTTAGCGAAACAAAAAAGCAAAATTTAAAAATTCTTGATGCTGTTGGGATTGCAACAATGAATTTTGACGGTTTTATGGAAGCATACAAATTTGGAATGCAGCAAACTATTATTGATTCCGAAATTTACAATGTGTGTTCAATTCCCGCAATTGTTATATTGAAGCTAATTGCTTTTGACGATCGCTCCGAGCACAGAATTAAAGATGTTGATGATATAAATTCAATTTGTAATCATTATCATAGTATCGAAGATAATTACATCTGGGATGAATACAGTGAATTATATTTGGATAATCTTAGTCATCAGGATGTTGCACTTAAAGCTCTGGGGAAAGAAATGAAAAAAATCCTCAATTCAAGTTTAGAATTGCAGCAAAGGATTCTGGACATAATGGATAAGGCATTAACAGGACAAAGCAGTTTACTTAGATATATGATTGAAGATTCGGAGCTCGAAACAATCGAAATGAAAGCAAACATGATTAAATTGGTTAAACAAGGGTTTGAAAATTAGAGTTTCGGAAGTTTCTAGTTTGTTCACTTCTAAATTATGTTGTCGATTCGTGAACATTAGCAAAGAATGAACTAAATGTAGGAGCTAATGTAAATTAGATTTGGAGATTGAAGTTTTCAAAATCCAATCTCTGTACGCAAACCAAATTTGTATGTTTGGAACCTACAGAGTAAATAAACGGACTACACCTCTAAAAACTCCTTATCAAAATTTACCAAATACAGTTTCTCGGTTGCGCGGGTAATTGCAGTATAGAGCCATCTCAAAAATTCGTATTTGTTGGGAGCAGTCATTTCTTCTTTGTTCAGCCATCCGTGATCAACAAAAACTGCCGACCATTGTCCGCCTTGCGATTTGTGGCAAGTAACTGCATAAGCAAATTTTATTTGTAAGGCATTAAAAAACGGGTCTTTGAGGATTTCTTCGTGGCGCTTGTTTGAGTCTGTTATATGGTCGTAATCGAGTTGTAACTGTTGGTAAAGTTCTTTGTAGTATGTTTCGGGCATCGAGGGCGAATCAAGGCTCAATGTGTCGATAATTG
Organism: Bacteroidales bacterium; assembly: GCA_016937855.1. Taxonomy (GTDB): domain Bacteria; phylum Bacteroidota; class Bacteroidia; order Bacteroidales; family ML635J-15; genus Bact-19. The sequence goes on from JAFGVU010000003.1 coordinate 121,896, forward strand.
CTCTTACCTCAATTTCCAATGCCGGATAGTCAACGAAACTAACAGTTAAATCGACGTAAGTATGTCCATATAATTCGTATCGTTTGCCAATTCGGAGCACTTCTATTATGTCGCCATTTGCAATAAATTCAATTTCTGCTTTCTCGGGTAGCCAACTGTAGTTGTTTTTTACTACCATAAGCAAATCTCCATGCGAAATATCCTCCTCTTTCCACATTATCCGGTTGCGAATGCCTAAATTGTATTTATTTGCGTACTTATTTGATCTGCAAACAATTTTTGTTTCATGTATTCCATACTTTGAATAACACGATTCAAGCTCATCAAGTAATTCGGCTCCACTAATGCTTTTTATGTCGTTAAAACTTAATGTTGCAAGTTTCGGGAAAGGAACATCCTCTTTTGTCATTAACTCTCTAATTGCTGTTGCGTTATTAAGAATCCCTGATTCTTCGCTTTGTCTGACAACTTCAGTTAGCTCGCTGCTATATACTTTCATTCCCAGTGATGAAAGATACCCATTATCCAAAGCGGGACTAAGATTAGTGCCGATAGGAGGAAGTTGAGCTATGTCTCCTAGGAGTATTAACCTGCAATTATTATCGTTAAAAACAAAATTTAGTAAATCATCTAGTAATCGACCTGTACCAAAGAAACTGCCTCCTGTATCGATATTGCCAATCATCGAAGCTTCGTCAACAATAAAAATTGTGTCTTTGTGCGAATTAAAATTTATTGAAAAACCACTATCTGCTGTTTTATTAGATTTTTTTCGATAAATGCATTTGTGAATAGTTGTTGCCGATTGTCCTGAGTAGTTAGATAAAACCTTTGCAGCCCTACCTGTGGGTGCCAATAGAACTGTCTTTATTTTTAATTCAGATAAAACATTTATTAAAGCACTTATTAGAGTAGTTTTTCCGGTGCCGGCATATCCTGTAAGAGCGTAAATGCAAAATTTTTCGGAATCGTTTAGAAAAGACAATAAATTGTTTATTGTTTGCGTTTGACCATGTGTAGGCGTATGACCTAAACTTTTTAAAACTTGTGTGTTGAAAAACTTTTCTATCATTATTTAATATTTAAGTCTAAATTTGATTAATGTTTGAAAAAAATAAATTATTTTTGTTGGCAAAACTAAATTAAAATTCGCGAAAATGAATAAAACAGTTGGGATTATTATTAAGATTGCGCTCTTGGGAGCAGTTGTTGCTTTGGCATATTTTATTGTTATAGGTATTAACAAGCCAATTAAGTTTGAGGAGCAGAGGGTAAAACGATTTAATATAACAATCGATAAGTTAAAGGATATCAGAACTGCTCAGGTTGCTTATAAAGAAGTAAATGGGTTTTATACTCCCGATTTCGATACCCTTGTTGACTTTATTAAAAAGGAAAACATCAGAGTTGTTCGAGCTATTGGATTTGTGCCTGATACATTAACTGAAGCCGAAGCGCTAAAATTGGGTTTGATTTCTCGTGACACTTTTTATGTGCCAATTATCGACTCTTTGTTTAAGCATATCAACTATCCTATAGAATCGATAGGAGTTATACCTACCGGTACTAAAGGGAAATTCATTATGGATACTGCTGCGGTTATGACAGGTTCTGGAGTTGAAGTGAAAGTTTTCCAATGCTATGCTTTAAATAAAGATATTTTAGATGGTTTGGATAAACAGTTAATTATAAATTATAATGCTCTTAAAAATGATACTTGTCTTAGAGTTGGTAGCTTGCTCGAAGCTAACAATAATGCAGGTAACTGGGAGTAAAAATACTAAATGAAAAATATTAGTATTAAAGATAATACAGAATTATTAAACTCTGAAAATCATATTTTATCCATCCTTATTTCCGGGGATGGATTTTCTTATACACTTTATGATAAATCAGAAAAAAGGTTTTGTGCTCTGGTTGGTGAAAAGCTTGACGATAAATCCAACTTTATTGATCAATTTGTCGAATTTGTTAAAAGAGAAGCCCTCGATAAAGTTAATGAGGTTTATGTCGTAATCGCAGAAAAGAAGTCAACAATTGTACCCGATGCTTTTTTTGATGAATCGCGCATTAACGAATTATATTTCTTAAATTTTCCTCGTGAAGAAAATAAGATAATCAGATACTCAAAACTTGAGAAATGCGATAATTATATTGTGTTTTCCGTTGATAAGGATTTATTTAATTCTATTGATGCATTGTTTCCGAAATGTCAAATATTCTCACAATCGCATAGCTTTGTCGAAAAGCATTTTACCGCTAATAAGTTAAGCGAGAATCCTGAGTCTCAAAAGGTTTTTATTCATGTATTTCACGATTTCTTTGAAATACTTGTCATAGAAAAATCCTCAGTTAAGTTCTTTAATACATACGCATTTAAAACTAACAACGATCTTTTTTATTACATTATTAATGTATTTGAGCAATTAAAAATATCTCCCGATAATTCAAGTGTGGTTTTTTCGGGTTTTATTGAAACCGATAATGTGACAGTTTTAAACTTACGCAAATTTGTTTCGCAGGTTTATTTTGAGTCGCAAAATATGGAATTCAAATATTTTTATAAATTCCAGGAAACTGCACCGCATTATTTTTACAATTTTTTAAATATTGTTACATGCGTATAATTGGAGGTAAATATAGAGGAAAACACATTATTCCACCATCAAATTTTAAAGCCAGACCAACAACTGACTTCGCCAAAGAAGCATTGTTTAATATTTTAAACAATTATTTTAATTTCGAAAATATCGATGTGCTCGATTTATTTAGCGGGACTGGCAGTATCTCCTATGAATTTGGAAGTCGCAATGCAAAATCAATTGTAGCGGTAGAAAGCAATTTTCAAAATGCAGCATACATCGAGAAACAATTCGAAAAACTTGAATTTCCAAATGCAAAAGTCTTTAAGTCAGATGTATTTAGATATCTAATTTCATGTAAGCAAAAGTTCGACGTTATTTTTGCCGATCCTCCTTATGATTTGGAAAATATTGAGGAAATCTACCACTCTGTTTTTAATAATAATCTTTTGAGCGAATCATCTTTACTTATTATTGAACATTCCGAACGAAACAATTTCTCCGATTTTCCATATTACACAATGACGAAAAAATATGGAAGTGTTCACTTTAGTTTCTTTGATCCGGAGATAGAATCTTAATAGTTAACTATTTAGGTCTATCACCTTGATGTGTTTGATTTTTTGCCCTTTGCCCCATGCCCCATGCCATGTTTTGAGCAAAAAGAAAATACATATTCTAAATTCAAACCAGCTAAAGTTTGCGATTTCTCCTCCAAACCCTTGCTTTTTATTAAAAATATTACTTAATTTGCTATTAGTAATAAAATATACAGTACGCCCGGTAAATGATAAAAGGGAAATATATACAACAAGCGTTTGATGGCTTTGTGTATTTTTGTGGGGTGGGAGGTGTAGGTGTGAGCTGGTTGGCGTTCATTTAAAAAAAGATTGCGATTAATTTGCCCAATTGTAACTTTTAAATTACCTTTGCTGAATAAATGATAAAAAATTGTGGAACGAGTAAGAACCATAGTTGCGTATAAAAACTGTTTTGAAGAATTTTTGGCAAGTCAGCCAGAAAAAGTTCAAAACAAGATTTATAAAATTCTCGAAGTAGTTGAGTTTCAGCAACAGATTCCAACTCGCTACCTTAAACATTTGGAAGGAACAGATGGGCTTTATGAAACGAGATTTTCGCTTGGTAGCAACATTTGGAGAGTTTTTTGCTTTTTCGACGAAGGTCGCCTGACTATTCTACTAAATGGTTTTCAGAAAAAGACACAAAAAACGCCAAAAAACGAAATTGATTTGGCTTTAAAATTAAAGAAAGAATATTTTGAAGAAAAAGGAGGATTAAAACATGGAAAATAAAAATATTAAATCCTGGTCTGAAATTAAAAATAAGGTTTACGGGGAAAAAGGTACTGAGAGACGAGATGAACTCGAACGTGAAGTTGAAACCTTAAAAATTGGACTTATGCTACGTCAAGCTCGTGAATCTTTAAACATGACACAGGAAGATCTAGCAAAGGTAATTGACAAAAAAAGAACCTATATCTCCCGAGTAGAGAACGATGGGAGTAACATTACTCTGAAAACACTTTTTGAGATTGTTGAAAAAGGTTTTGGAGGGAAAGTTACAATTGGTATCAATATATAACGACACGCTAACAACACCTATATACCATGCGGAGTTTAATGCGGGTAATACTGGCAGTCACTTTTCCGAACCACCGCCATATTTTGTAATTTTCTCACCATTTAAATATTTTGACTTCGTCGAGCTCGTAAACTCGGTTCAATGGTGTTCTCTGAAAATAATCGGAGCAGGCTGTGATTTTAAAATTGGCTTTTAGTAAAATGAAAAAAATCAAAATAACAAAATTCGGCTCACAGCTAAACCGATAGTGGTCTCGGGATTCCTTTTCCGCACGGTACATAGCCGCAACCCTTACCAAATTTTAATATTATTCAAAAAAATATCAATACAGGAACAAAATTTAAATTTATTTGTTTAAATTTGGTGTTGTTATAAATCTTGATATGCAAAATAAAATTGAAGAAATTCTTAACAAATCTAATTTTGACAAGACTGATCTTGTAAGTTTGCTTAATGCTAATGATTCTGATACAGAATTGATATTTAAAAAAGCTGCTCAGGTTAAGTCGGAATTTATTGGTAATAGCACTTATTTTCGTGGCTTAATTGAGCTTTCTAATGTTTGTACTAAAAATTGTTTTTATTGTGGTATCCGTAAATCAAATACAAATGTTAAACGTTATACCGTAACTGACGATGAAGTTTTACAAACTGTAAAATATGCCTTGGATCGTGATTGGGGCTCAGTTGTAATTCAGTCCGGAGAAAGACAGGATAGTGCATTTGTTAACAGAATTGAGAATCTGCTCACAAAGATAAGGTCATTATCATCCCAAAAAATTGGAGTAACTTTATCACTTGGAGAACAATCGGTTGAAACATACGAGAAATGGTTAAATGCCGGAGCTACAAGATATTTAGTTCGTATTGAAACATCTAATGAAGAACTATTTTATAAAATTCATCCCAAAGATAATTTACATAATTTCGAATTGCGTAAAAAAGCACTTCTCGATCTTAAGAAAACTGGTTACATGACCGGAACAGGTGTTATGATTGGTTTGCCTTTTCAGACAATCGAAGACTTAGCCGACGACTTACTTTTTATGAAAGAGTATGATATCGATATGTGTGGGATGGGACCGTATATAGAGCACGAGGATACTCCTTTGTTTGAATATAAAGATTTGTTAATGCCTGTGGATGAAAGGTTTAAGCTTACTCTTAAGATGATTGCAGTTTTGCGAATTTTGATGAAAGATGTTAATATCGCATCGGCAACTGCATTGCAAGCTATAAATCCTGATGGTAGAGAAGAGGGGATTCGATGCGGAGCAAATGTCATAATGCCAAATATCACTCCGGTTAAATATCACGAGTCATATAATCTTTATAAAGGTAAACCTCAAATTGTTGCAGAAACAGATGAGTATATCCGTCAATTGGAATTGCAAATAGCTGAAGCAGGTGATACTGTTGGTTATGGAAAACTTGGTGATCCGATACATTTTGAAAAAAGAAAAAAAGAAGATAGGTAAATTTTCGAGAAACTCGAAAATTTGAACGTTGATAAGCGCGCAGGCCACCCTTCAGGGACGCAGGGGCGCGGTGGGGAAAAGAAGGAAATTTTTCGAGTAACTCAAAAAATTGGTTAATAAAAGAAAAAAAAAGA
>JAFGVU010000163.1 GCA_016937855.1 Bacteroidales bacterium
GCAAGTATGGGTTTATCAATTATTCCGACAAAACACCAAATTGATAATTATAATTATGTGCATCTGCTTCATTAAAAAACAATGGCATTAACTAATGCTACTGATGAAACGGGACGGGACAAGACTATGCAATAATTTTATAAATCTCTCCATAAATAAATTATAAAAAAAAGTCCGTTTTCAATTCTTATACCTATATTTGTTTTTTATCATTAAACTAAAAAATATGAAAAATTTAACTAACCTTTTTATTATCGTGTTTGCTTTTATAAGCATAATTTCTTGTAATAATTCGACAACAGACGAATGCTGTGATAAAGATAAACAAGAAACCACAACAAGTACAGAAACTTCCGAATATCTAATTAATGCTACTCTTTGGGTACAACAATCAGCCGAGTATCAAGCTTGTTGCTATCAGGCATTTAACCATGCAAAACTTGCACTTGATGTTAGAATGAATCTAGCTCCAAAAGATAAGCCTTTAGCTGTTGTTTTTGATCTCGATGAAACATTGCTCGACAATTCTTATTTTGAGGCAAATCTAATCGAAACAAACACATCATACACAAAAGAAAATTGGAAAGAGTGGTCGGATATGGAATGTGCAACAGCTACGCCGGGTGCAATTGATTTTTTAAACTATGTAATTTCAAAAGACGTAGAGATCGTTTATATCAGCAACCGTCGCGAAAATGAATTAGATGCTACAATTTCGAATATGGAAAAAATAGGTTTCCCTGCTGTAGAAAAAGAAAACTTCTTTTTTAGAACAGACGAAAGCAGTAAGATCAATCGCAGAACATTAGCCGCAGAAAAATACAATCTGATTCTTTTCTTAGGTGATAACCTTGGCGATTTTGACGGAATGTTCGACGACCGTTCACAAAACTTTGGAAAAGATGTAGTTGAACAAAACAAAGACCGTTTTGGTAGCGACTTTATTATTATTCCAAATCCAATGTACGGAAAGTGGGAACAAGTTTTACCGGCTGACGAAAACAAAACAGCGACCGAAAACAGAGTTAATAATGTGATCGGATACAACGAAATTTGCAAATAATTAGTTAATATTCTGTTAATTAGATTGTTTTGAAAAGAAACATATCTTAACTTAGCAAAATTATTAACTTAACATAATCAAATTATGAAAAATAGCTTTTGGAAATATACTCTGGCAACAGTTGTTGGGAGTGTAATCACATTTATTGTAATCTTTGGGATTATTTTTGGGATTTTTGCAGCAATTGTAGCAGGTTTTGGCGAAGAAGAGGTTGTTGTAAACGACAATTCAGTATTAAAAATGACTCTTTCGTCTGACATCCCTGATAAAACATCGGACAACCCATTCGAAAACATCGACTTTATGACTTTTGAATCAAAAAAAGTTCTTGGCCTTAACGATATTTTAAAAACTATCGAAAAAGCAAAAAAAGACGAAAGAATAAAAGGAATTTATCTTGAACTTAGTGGAATTCCGGCTGGTATGGCAAGCTTAGAAGAAATTCGTGACAAACTCATTGATTTTAAATCTGATGGAAAATTTATTATTTGCTACTCATCAATGTATTCGCAAAAAGCTTACTATTTAGCATCTATAGCCGATAAAATTTACATGAACCCTATGGGATCAATTGAGTGGAAAGGTTTGGCAACACAAGTTATGTTTTACAAAGGATCACTCGAAAAACTTGGAATCGAGGCACAAATTTTCCGTCACGGGCAGTTTAAATCTGCTGTCGAGCCTTTTATGAACGACCACATGAGCGAAGCTAGTAAATTACAATCAATAACACTCATCCAAAGTATTTGGGACGATATGTGCAAAAAGGTCTCTGAAGAAAAAGGAATAGATGTTGCAGACCTTAACATGTATGCCGATAGTCTTATGGTTTATGATCCGGAAACAGCTCTTGAATATGGTTTTATTGACGGAATAAAATACTATGACGAAGTATTAGCAGAGCTTGTAAAAGAAAGCGGTGTGAACGAAGATGATAAAGACAGTTTTATAATTGGAATATCACAATACAGCAAAGCAAACGTTAAAGGAGCCGAAAAAAACAGCTCTACAAATAAAGTAGCGGTAATATTTGCCGAAGGCGATATTGTTGATGGAGGTAAATCAGACGGAAGCATTGCCGGAGATCACATGGCAGAACTTATTAGAGAAGCTCGTGAAGACGAAGATGTAAAAGCGGTGGTTCTTAGAGTTAACTCTCCTGGTGGTTCGGGTTTAGCAAGTGAAATTATTTGGCGTGAAGTAAAATTAACTACCGAGAAAAAACCGGTGGTAGTTTCGATGGGTAACCTTGCTGCTAGTGGAGGATACTATATCTCTTGTCCTGCAGATTATATTTTTGCTCAACCAAACACAATTACTGGCTCAATAGGAGTTTTTGGAATGATACCAAACCTACAAGAACTAATGAACGATAAACTTGGAATTACTATTGATGGTGTAAAAACAAATCATTCTTCTGATTTTGGGTCAATTATGCGTCCTTTCTCACCTGAAGAAGGTGCTTTTATACAAAAACAAATCGAAGAATTCTACGAAGTCTTTATCGGTAGAGTTGCTGATGGTCGCGGAATTACAAAAGCCGAAGTTGATTCTATTGGACAGGGCAGAGTATGGAGCGGAATAAATGCCATCGAAATTGGTTTAGTTGACGAAATCGGCGGATTAGACAATGCAGTTAAAAAAGCTGTTTCTCTTGCCGAATTGGGCGACGACTACAGAATCTGGGAATATCCCGAAAAAGAAGACTTCATGCAAAAAATTGTTACAGACATGTCTGCAAGTGCATCTGAGACTTTACTAAAAGAAACACTTGGCGAAAATTATAAATTTTACCAACTTCTCGAAGATGTAAAAAAACTTCAAGGCGTACAAGCAAGAATGGACTACGCTATTGAGATATATTAATTAACACAATAAAATATCATATCAAATCGTGCAATGATAATAATTATCAATGCACGATTTTTTTAACTTTGCAAAATGGAAACCATATTTGAGCAAATACTTATTTTAGCAATAATGACTCTTGTAGGAGTAGTTGCGTATAAGCTTAAGGCTATCAACAAAGAAAATGCAAATGGTCTTGTTAAAGTCATTATAAAAGTCACTTTGCCGCTTTTAATATTTACAACATTTGCCGGCACAGAGCTTACCGACGAAATTATTATAAACTTTCCGTATGTTTTTGCAGCATCGTTTTTTGTTGTGATAGTGCTGTTTTTTTTGAGTAAAATTACAGCTAAAGCTCTAAAGCTTGATGCAGAAAATACCGCTCTTCATAATGCACATACAATGTTTGGGAATATTGTTTTTTTAGGGTTTCCCTTGCTCGATGCATTATTGCCGGGTGGTGAAGGCCTTATCTATGCAACAATTTTCCAACTTGGACACGACACTCTTATGTGGACATGGGGTATTTTTATTTTAAATAAAGGATCTCAAAAAAAATCTACTCAAAACTGGAAACATCTGATAAATCCTACTACAATTTCTTTAATCATCGGATTAATTTTTCTTTCTATAAATATAAAAATCCCAGACCTAATATTTTCCCCATTAAGTAAAATAGGGCATACAACAATTTACTTATCTATGATTTATGTTGGATCGGTTTTAGCAGCAGTAAGTTTAAAATCTTTAATTTCGAATCTGCGATCATACATATTAAGCTTAAACAAATTGATTTTTGGAGCATTAATTTTATTAGGAGCTTTTTACATTTTAAAACTAGCTGGAATTGATGTTCCCAAAAAGGCCGTAATAGTTTCGGTAATGCAAGCAGCCATGCCTTGTATGATTGTGATTTCTGTTCTCGCTCAAGAAATGGGTCTTAACTCGAAACAAGCAGTAGAAAATATTTTTGTAACATCTGTTCTGTCAATAGGAAGCCTACCATTAATCTATTGGTTGATTGGATTGATTTTCTAGCCTGAATAATTCATAAATAATAAATATTAATATTTTTATGACATTTAAATTAATATATTATCTTTGCAGCCCGGTTCGAGAAACCGAAAATAAGTTAAATAACTAAAATTAAATGAATTATGGCAGTTAAATTAAGACTTGCAAGACACGGACGCAAAAGTAAACCTTACTATTACATCATTGCGACCGACTCAAAAAGTCCACGTGATGGACGTTTTATTGAACGTATTGGATCTTACAATCCGGTAACCAATCCTGCAACAATCGAATTAGATTTCGACAAAGCTTTGGATTGGGTAACTAAAGGTGCACAGCCAACCGACACCGTAAAAAGAATCTTATCTTACAAAGGTGTTTTAATGAAAAAACACTTGTTAGACGGTGTTAGAAAAGGTGCATTTAACGAAGCAGAAGCAGAAAAAAGATTTACCGCTTGGTTAGAAGAGAAAAACAGCAAAATTACTGCAAAAATATCTGACCTTTCAGCAAAAGAACGTGCAGCTGCTAAAGCTAAACTCGAAGCTGAAACAAAAGTAAAAGAAGAAAGAGCTCAGGCAATTGCTAAAAAGTACGCTGCTGAGGCAAAAGAAGAAGCTGCTGAAGAAGAGGTTGCTGAAGAAACAGCAGAAGCTCAGGAAGAAGAAGCTCCTGTTGCTGAAGCTGCTCCAGAAGTAGAAGAAGTTGTTGAAGCTCCTGTTGCTGAAGAAAAAACAGAAGAAGCTCCTGTGGAGGAAGACAAAAAAGAAGAATAAAGGTAATTTTTCGAGAAACTCGAAAAATTTGGGTTACAATTTATAAAGTAAAAAGAATTTATTGTAAAAATAAAAAACCAAGTCAATGATATTTGACGATTTAGTTCTCATTGAAATCGCTTTTGTTTTAAAACCACACGGATTAAATGGTTTTGTTAGCGTCAAAACAATAGAGAATTATTCTGAAAAACAATTTTATAAAGGCATGCCGGTATTTCTTAAAACAGAAGGAATACCGGTTCCTTTTTTTATCGAAGACATTAAATACTCTGGAGGAAATCCTGTAATAAAACTAAAGCACATTAATGATAGCGACAGCGCTTTAAGGTTTAAAGATTGTAGCATTTTTATTAAAGAATCCGACATAAAAGAAAAAGAGGTCGAAGATATACAACAATCAGAACTAATTGGATACGCTGTTTACGACAAAAACAGAGGTTTCATTGGAAACATAAGCCTTTTTAATGAAATACCGGGTAATCCCGTTTTCGAAACACTATTTGATAATAAAACAATTATAATTCCTTTCTCTGAAAATATTATTTTACAAATATCTCACAACACAAAAACAATAAACATTGATGCTCCCGACGGATTAATTGATATTTACCTCGCTGATTAATGCATTTTTGCTAAACTTTAACTATTATAATCTATTAATACATATATTTGCAAAAATATGCAACCTTTTTACTGTTGTAAAAGTCTGAACAATTAGTTACGAAAAATGCCTGACTTACAAGAAATAATTGCCGGCTGCAAGAAAATGGAGAAACGGGCACAACGAAAGTTGTACGATATGTATGCTCCGTTATTTCTTGGTATTGCATTTAGGTATAGTAAGTCGAAAGAAGACGCTGAAGACATTCTGCAAGAATCGTTTGTAAAGATTCTTACAAGAATTGATCAATATAGTGAAACAGGTTCTTTTGAAGGTTGGATGAAAAAAATATTGGTTAACACTGCTATTAGTCATTACAGAACATCGCAAAAACACGATTTTCATAAAGACTTTGACAGTATTGCCGAAACAAGCATTGAGGATTATGAGATTGATAGTAGTGAATTTAATCGCGAAGAACTACTAAAAAGCATAAATCAACTCCCATCGGGGTTCAAAATAATTTTCAACCTCTATGCAATCGAAGGATATAAGCATCGCGAAATTTCCGAAATGCTTGAAATTTCAATTGGAACATCAAAATCACAATATAGCAGAGCAAGAGCGATGCTACAAACAAAATTAGAAGAATTAAAAAAAGAAAAAATAAAAATAATGACTAAATAATTTACAAGAAATAAGATATTTCTGTAGTACATAATGAGCAATAAAAAAAACATAGAAGATATTTTCCGTTCAGAATTGGAAGGATACACCCAAACTCCTTCTAGCAAAGTGTGGAATGGCATCAATAAAAAAATGATTGGCCCGCGCTTTGAAAGTATGTACAAAAATGCTTTTAATGGATATAAAATTGCTCCGGCAGATCAAACTTGGCGCAGAATAGCAGCAGCAGTATGGTTTAACAAATTTATCCACTTCACCCCTTTCCACTTTAATATTTATTATCTCGGAATTGTTGTTACTGCTGTTGTTGGCACAGTTGTAACAGTTAACAATAATCCAAATCTCGATTTCTTTCACTTTAACGACAAATTCGAAAATGCCGACAAAACTATAGTAAAGGAAATTGATAACGAAAATCAATTATCAGACATCTTTGATTACAGAAATGCTGTGCAAAAAAACACAAACAACGAAATTGATAGTGAAGAAAATATCAACATCGATGATAAGACTAATACTACAATCATATCTAATGAAATTAGTAATTCTAACAATAACGATATAATTACCATCCCAAATAATCCAAAATCTCAAAACGGGATAACAATTAATCAAAATGCTATCACTGCCCAAAACAATAATAAAGACAATGAACTTGAAAGCTCAACGGAAATTATTGATGCTGTTGTTGAAGAAACTATTAACAAAACTTATTATAAACTAAATAGACTTTTACGAAATAAAAACCACTCATTAACATATCAGCCAACACCATTTGAACTCGCCGACAAGGTGATTCTTGGAATTCCGGAGCAAGACGAAATAACTTATGATACTCTTGGGGTTGATTACCATGGAAATCCAATATTATCAGAAAAATCATATTTTGCATTAGACCTTTACTTGACACCATATTGGTTGCAATATAATACTGCCGTTTTAAATTCGGAATTACAAACAAATTTTGAAAACTATCAAAATAATATTAACCCAAATTTATCGTTTAGTGCCGGAATCGGATTTGCATACTCCTTTAATAAAATGAGAATCGAAACAGGAATAGGTTATTTGCAAATGCAAGAATCGTTTAACTCGACTATCAATTCACATCAAGTATCAGAGCATTCATATTACAACTATTTTGACAATGAAATATGGCAGACCTATACAGTTAACATTCTTGACCTTGATGAATATTTGCAAGGTAATATAGTTTATTATGAACACACAGATTCTATCTTAAACATAGTACCCGATAGTACACTAATTTCATATATGGATTCGGTTCTGATATCAAAAGATGCAAATGCTCAAAATATTTATCACATAATTGATGTTCCAGTTATTTTTGGTTATGAAATTGGAAACGGAAAGTTTTCTGTTACTCCCAAAGCAGGTATAATCGGTAGTGTGTTAATAAAAAGAGAAGGAACTTATTATAACATTGCCCACAATGATATTATGTCCACAAACGATTGTCCTGATACGAAATATCTTATCGATTATTATGGAGCGATAAACCTACAATATAAAATTGGCAACAAAATTTCGTTTTATCTTGAACCACACATTAGAGTAGATATAAACTCGATGTATGATAAATCGTATGCGCTAAGTCAAAGAAGTAGAAAGTTCGGTGTAAAAACGGGTATTTATATCAAGTTCTAATGCGTTTCGTTAATAAATATATTGTTTTATTAGCATTTATAAGCTTCGGACTAAGCGCTTTTCCAGTTTGCAATGCTGACTTTACATACAGTAACCCTGACGATCTTACGGTAAACTTCACCAATTTATCAGAATCATATAATGAGGGCAATATACACTATTACTGGGACTTTGGAGATGGCTCGACAAGTTTTAACGAAGAACCAACACATACATATTCAACTCCGGGCATATATAAAGTTACGTTAAACATAATTACTTCAGAACTATGTTACGACCGACATTCGCTTAGTATTTTTGTGGGAATTCCTCCAACATCCCCATATTGCCAATTAGATATTTATTTTCAGACCCAAAATGCTAGTGGGCCAGATTATAATAATGGACAGGCTTATGTTTATGGTTTTTCGGACGTTCCATGCTGTTATTATGCTTTTTGGAGCAATGGTATGGAAGGGGAAACTATTACAGACTTAGAACCCGGCACATACTGTGTTACACTAACAAATGGCGAACAGTGTTATGGAACCAGCTGTGTTACAATTGGTTATAACAGCAATTGCACTGCATCATTTAGTGTGGACTCTATGACATTCTCTCATCTGCAGGGCGCATACCGATTTGTTAATAACTCTCATGGTGAAGCAGAAGAATATTTTTGGGATTTTGGAGACGGCAGTGTTTTATATGGAAATAATCCATTACATATATATGAAGAGCCCGGTACATACCAAGTCTGTTTAGAAATACATACTCAATATGGGTGCGAAGATGTTTTTTGTAAAGAGATCAACGTCGGAAGTACATATCCTCTACTTTCTAATCTAAATGGTAATGTTTTCGCCGGCGAAAACAATTTGCCCCAAGGAATTGCAGTGTTGTATAAATATTATAACGATAAATTTACTGCAATCCAATATTCATTAATTAATGAAGGTGCCTATAGTTTTCAAAATTTATCTAAAGACACGCTATATCTCACCCATCTAATTCCATATTTTAACACTGATGAGACATATTTTCCAAAATACATTCCTACATATACGCGCAACAAAGTGTATTGGCAAGAAAATAATCTACTAAACCTATATCTGGATACTGCTTATAACTCTCAGCTATTATCATACAACGAAATATACTACGATGCAGGTAATATTTCGGGGTCTGTTTCTTATAACGATTTGGCAACTTATGAAGAAAATGTTTTTTCTCAAACCTGGTTCGAAACAGTAGTCCCCGAAAGTGGAATGGCAGCAAACACTGTTGTCCTTTTAAAAGATTATCAACACAACATCTTGGATTTCAGCCTAACAAAAGGAAACGGAGAATATAATTTTTCGCATTTAGATTATGGAACCTATTATCTATCGGTCGAAAAAGCCGGAATGATTAGCGACGAAATAATGGTCATTATATCGGCCGAAGAGCTTGAAAGTATCAATAATAACTTTCATATTAGTCAAACTAATATTAGTAATGTATCAAACGAAAAAAGCACAAACAATGTTATTAGTTTTCCAAATCCTGTACGAGATGTATTAACAATATGCAATTTACCCGAAGGAAATCAAAAAATACAATTGTTAAACAATAATGGGAAAATATTTTTTAATGATTTTTTACAAAGTCGGGTAAATATAAAAATTGACGTAAGCGACTATCCAACAGGCATTTACACACTTATTATCAAAACAGATAATAATGTATTTGTAAAAAAAATCGTAAAACTCTGATTTTTTTTACATCGTATGCAACCATTTTTACCATTTAGAAGTTTTAGTAATAAATCGCTTACTCCTAAGCAAGGCGGCAATTATTTCTAGTAAGCAAAACAGGGTGCTCTCCGCACCCTTTCCTCTTTAATCCTAAATTTAAACCCCTGCTACAAACGCCAAAAAATCAAAATATACTGTCCCAATCCACCAAAAAAGGCGGACAAGTTATTGGGAAAATAGTTGGTAGAACTGGTGGTTGGGTGGTGGTGTTTCGGGTTAACGTTGTGCAAGGTTGTAACAGATTTCGGATATTTTAAAAATGCAAAAAATCCCAAAACAATGCTTTTATATGACTAAAACCTGATTGAGAAATTTGTGATTTGCTTTGTAAATCAGTGCAAATATCGCTTGGAGATTACAAAAAAAACTATTATCTTCGTGATGCACAAGGTAATATTATGGCAAC
>JAFGVU010000025.1 GCA_016937855.1 Bacteroidales bacterium
CAATAAATTATATTTGGATGCAGACAATGGTGGAGTAGAAATAGGATCATCAACAAATCAAGTAACATTCTGGTATGCAGGAAATTATAATAAAATTATTGCCGGAGACGTTATAACAGTAGGCAACATAGGAGCCGGAACAAATAATCCATCATGTAGATTGGATGTAAACGGGTTCGGAAAGTTTGGGAATCAATCTCAATATATCAGAATTGGCAAACTTGGCTCAAACCTCCATATCGATTCATATGACGGACAATTGAACATTAATCGAAACACAAACAATGAAACTTTTTTTGGAGGTATTGTTAAAGTTGGTGACAAAATGAAAATTACTCAAAACGGTAAAATATGGGCACAGGAAGTAAAGGTTGCACTTAACGACCCCTACCCCGATTATGTATTTAAACCCGATTATGATTTAATTAGTTTAGAAGAACTTGAGGCATTCATTAAAAACAACGGACACCTTCCAAATGTACCTAGTGAAACTATTGTTTTACAAAACGAAGGATTTGAGCTTGGTGCTTTTTGCTTGATTTTACTCGAAAAAATTGAGGAACTATCACTCCATGCAATACAGCAGGAAAAACGAATAAGAGAGTTAGAAAACAATACTAGTATTAACTCTAAATAAGCCAGTTATGAAAAAGATATTTCCAATTATAATAGTGCTTATTAGCCTTTTTGCTCTTACAACCAATGCGCAAAGTGTTGTATCGCAGGAGTTAAGCGTTGATACAAGTAAACTTGATAATTTTTCATATTATTTTAACGAGCAACAAAAAATCCGAAAAGAACAGTCTGGTTATTTTGCTAGTGATGAAGAGGTTAAATCATGGTATTATGATAGTGATCACATGACCAGAGAAAATGGAAGTATAAAGCTTTATAGGGATTTTAATAAATATAAACAAGTTTCATATCCGGTAAAAAACAAAGAAATATTTAATACAGTGTTACCTGACGCAGAAATGTTATTTGAATATGTTTATGGTGAAATGGAATTGTACAGTCAGCGACTACTGGCAAAGTATAATGGAAAATATTATGGTCTTGGACAGTTCAATCATTTGCTAGAAACCTTTGGAATAAACGAACAAATAACAGTCGAAGAAAAAATTGAATGTGTAATAAATTGGGCTTACTGGTTGTATGACCAGAATATTGAAATCCTCAAAATAGAACAAACTAGTGAAAGAATGCCTTATGATACAATAATTAATCATAGAGTTTCTCTTGATTCGGAAGAAAAAATTGCAGTAAATGTTCATTTTGACTACCAAGCAGAATACTATGGCAGAATAATACTTGAAGGTAACGAAATGGAGTTTTATGCTACAATTGTAGGAGACAAAAAGTTTATCAAATCTATTAATTTATTTAACCCAGGAACTAAGGATTCTATTTTTCCTCATAACCAAGAATTAAAATACAACATTAGTCTGAAAACCAACAATCCAAATTATCAGAATGATAAGAGTATGTATCGATACGACTATTTAAACATAGAAATTAATGGTTCAAGTAATTTAGTTGAAACAAAGGTTCAGGATAAGGCTGATGCGATTAATGTTAATGATTATTGCCGTGTAGTTTATTATCCAGCCAGTTCATCAAATATTGTTTTAAACATACCAATAAATTATGTGCAAAGCCTTTATAATGTTGATATTCTTATAAAAAGTATAGGATCAACAGAATCGCATTCAATTTATTTTGAAAACTTACCCGTATTATATCAGACTGGAGTCCATGCAAACATTACCAATCTTCCTTCTGGATTTTATGAGGTACTTTATCGTGCACATTCCGACAATAACGGAAATCCATTTAATTATTTGGAAGACTCATACATTATCCCCGAATCCTATTCCTATCAAACTCTAACAGCCACCGGTCAAACAGTTAAATACTACTATATTAATCAAATGTTCAATTATGATTACTCCGCTGCAAATTCATATATAAATCATCTTCACTCTAGAATGAATGAGGTATGTACAAAATACATCAATGATGGTCTAATTACTCAAGATCAATTTTTTGATGATAATGATGTTATTGATATAAGTATCACAAATCGTGCTTTTTATTTATCTCAATTTTGCAATAAATAATCAAACTATTTATATATTTACATTCTCACTAAAACTAAAAATTATGAAAGCAAAACTGTTGATTATTGGCCTAATGTATCTCTCAATTACCAGCTCAATTTTTGGACAAAGTTCCGATTTAAATGTTTGCACACCAAAAACGGTTATATTATACCGTGGCATTGAAAATCCCATTAATATTAATTTTGCCGATGCTTCCGAAAGCGAGCTGCTTATCGAACTAAGCAAAGGCGCAATTCTCACGAAAAAAGATGAACAGACTTCGATTTTTGTGCCAGGAAACTTTAGCGAAAGTGCAATAAAAATGTCAGTACAACTAGCATCTGACAAAAATAAAAAGGAAGAATATGTATTTAAAGTTGTTGACATCCCAACTCCAAATGTTTATTTAGGGGAGTTAGACAGATCTGTTGGTAGTTATTCAAAAGAAGAAGTCCTCAATAATTTAAGTTTTACAATTACTAATCAGGAGAACTTTCTTTATGATGTAGAATATGAAATTGTTTCATACGACTTTTTTTATTACGTTGGAGAGGTTACAAATATGGTGAAAATTAAATCGGGCGATATTAGCAATATTGTTATTGATTACGTTAAAACAGCAGATGCTCCCTCTCAAAAGATAGATTTTGGTCTAAATTTAAAAGGTCCTGATGGCGTTGAAATGGATGCCTATTTTGGGGTTAACATTTTTAATGGTTGGGACAAGTAGTGTCCTCCAGAGCGTATCTAAAAAATCTTATTTAATTCTTCTTAAACAACGAATCAACAAATTCTCTACGATTAAAAACCTGGAGGTCGTCAATACCTTCGCCAATACCGATATATCTGACAGGGATTTTAAACTGATCTGATACACCTATTACCACACCTCCTTTAGCTGTGCCATCGAGTTTGGTTACAGATAGGGATGTAACATCTGTTGCTTTGGTAAATTGTTTTGCTTGTTCGTAGGCATTTTGTCCTGTCGAGCCGTCGATAATCAGCATAACTTCGTGAGGTGCAGTTTCGACAACTTTTTGCATCACTCGTTTGATTTTTGACAGCTCATTCATTAAGTTTACTTTGTTATGCAATCTACCTGCAGTATCTATAATAACAACATCGGCATCAGCTTTTACAGCTGCCTGTATTGTATCAAAAGCAACAGAAGCAGGATCAGACCCCATATTTTGGCGAATCATCTGCACGCCTACTCTATCAGCCCAAATCTGAAGTTGATCGATTGCAGCTGCTCTAAAAGTATCTGCAGCCCCAATAATTACTTTTTTACCTGCATTTTTATACTTGTTTGCGAGTTTACCAATGGTTGTTGTTTTTCCGACACCATTAACTCCGACAACCATAATTACATAGGGTTTAAACTCTGCTAAAACCTCGCTCTCGTCACGTTTATCAGCATTATTTTCCTCTAATAACGATGCAATAGTATCGCGTAACAATTCGTTTAACTCTTCGGTTCCGACATACTTTTCAGACTTTACTCTTTGCTCGATTCTCTCAATAATGCGCACCGTTGTTTCAACACCGACATCAGAGGCAATTAACACTTCTTCGAGTTCATCAAGAACATCAGAATCAACTTTTGATTTTGAAAAAACTATTCTGTTTAACTTATCGAAAACGCTGGTGCGGGTTTTTTCGAGACCTTTATCCAGTTTTTCCTTTTTATCTTTTCCAAAGAGACCAAAGAGAGCCATAATCTGTTTTTTTTACAAAGATATTCTAAAATATAAATAAAACAAAAGCACCCCGCAACAAATGCAAGGTGCTTTAATATATTTAAACAACTAAGTTTTATTTTTTCGCAAAAAACTCTTTTGATAATTCTTTATCAATGATAGTTTCTTTAAATTGATAAGCACCTGTTTCAGGTGATTTTACCATTTTAATACATTTGACAACGCTACGGCCGCCTTCTCTTTTAAGTGTTGCAACTACTTTCTTTGCCATGATTCAAATTATTTAATTTCTTTATGAACTGTAACTTTTTTCAAAATAGGGTTATATTTTTTCAACTCCATTCTATCAGGAGTATTTTTTCTGTTTTTAACAGTAATATACCTAGATGTTCCGGGCATTCCGGACTCTTTATGTTCAGTGCATTCTAAAATTACCTGAACTCGGTTTCCTTTACTTTTCTTAGCCATTTTTTTACCTCCTGATCTTAATTAATGTAACCTTTTTCTTTTGCTTCTTTTAAAGCAACAGTCAAACCTTTTTTCGAAATGGTTTTAATTCCTGCAGCAGACACTTTTAATGTAACCCATTCCTTAGTATCTTCGTTAAAAAAACGCTTTGTATGCAAGTTTACATCAAATGTTCTTTTTGTTCTACGTTTTGAGTGAGATACGTTATTTCCACCCATTGCTGTCTTTCCTGTAATTTGACAAATTTTTGCCATAACTCTAGTATCTTTAAATTTTAGGACTGCAAAAATCGTTATTTTTATTTTAATACCAAAACTTTTTGGCGTTTTTTTTCACTATTTTAATTAAAAACATGTTAACAACTCTCTTAACGCTTGATATTGTGAGGTTTAGATTGTTGAAAACTGTTTATCGGGTTATCAGTCCCGAAGAATAAAAAATCTATGATTTTTGTTATTCTTCGAGCCCCGTAAACGAGGGTCTAAGGAGATGCTCGTTAAATCCCGAACCTCTGGTTCGAGGATCTCGAGAATTAGAAATTGCTTTGCATTCTTTTTTTAAGGATACTGTTAAAACTATAAATTGGATTTTTAGTAAAACTAAATGCAATTTCTGTCCTGTTAAAATTCGAGGCCCCTCGACTAGTCAAAGGCTTAGTCGGGATTTTAACGGGATTGATCAGTTTATCGGATACAACCTCAGCGATTACTGACGCTGTCATGGAAACGTTAAAAAAACATAAAAAAATCTGCAAACTACATATTGCTCTTCACAAATAAATTTATACTTTTACAAACTGATAATCTTAAAATTATAATTATCGTGGAAGAGAATACATTTGACCCAAAACTATCTGACACCAATCAGGATGAAATAGTTTGCAGTAACTGCGCTGCCAAATTAGAATTTGAACCGGGCACGACATCATTAACCTGTCCGTATTGCGGAACAAAAAATGAAATTGCGATACGTGAGGAGTCAATCGATGAGCTTGATTTTGAACACTATTTAAAAGAAGCTGAAGTTGGCGACGAACTCGAGGAAGTTGCAACAATTGCTTGTAATGCATGTGGTGCTGTAACAACACTCGACCCAAATATTGTTTCAAGCGATTGCCCGTTTTGCGGAAACAAACTAATTGTTAAAAACGAAAGTACGTCAAAACAAATTAAGCCAAAATCATTATTGCCGTTTAAAATCACAAGTAAAGAGGCTTTACAGTCATTTAAAACTTGGCTTAAGAAACTATGGTTTGCACCTCCGGGATTAAAAAAATATGCAACTCAAGCTGAGAAAATTGCAGGCATGTATATCCCGTATTGGACGTATGACTCTGATACTTACTCAAATTACAAAGGTCAACGTGGCGATGACTATACCACAACAGAGACCTATACAGACAATGGTGAGACAAAGACCCGAACAGTCACCAAAACACGTTGGACAAATGTATCAGGCAGCATAAGCTTGTTTTTTGATGATGTTCTTGTAATTGCCAGCAAATCTCTACCACAAAACAAAATCGATAAACTCGAACCATGGGATTTAGAGAATCTCACTCCATTTGACGAAAAATTCTTATCCGGTTTTCGTACCGAAACATACAGAATCGGTTTAAAAGAAGGGTTCGATGTTGCCAAAATAAAGATGGATCCAAAAATCAGAGAAGCCATTAAAAGACAAATTGGTGGCGATCATCAAAAAGTAACCTGGTTATCAACAGCTTACTCGAATATCACATTTAAACACACACTCTTACCTATTTGGATTAGTGCTTACAGATTTAAAGATAAAGTCTATCGATTTATTGTTAATGGCAGAACAGGCAAAGTTCAAGGCGAACGTCCTTGGTGCTGGTGGAAAATCGCACTGCTTGTCATTGCAATACTAGGAGCTTTCGCAGCAATATATTATTTCTTTGGTGAATAACAATTAAAAATTCAAATTATATGAAAACAAAAATCTCTTACATCATGATTTTAATGGCAATCACAGTGCTTTTTGCAGCATGTGATAACGCCGCAAACAAAAATGAAGAAGAACAACAAGAACTTACAGAAATGCAAAAACTTGTTAATAACTATGCTGAAGTTGAGCTTAGTGCAGACCTAAGTCATTTAAATGCAAATCAAAAAGAATTGCTAAAAAAACTTATCGAAGTTGCCGATATTATGGAAGAACTTTTCTGGAAAGATGCAATTGGCGACAAAGAAACATTTTTAGCCGGAATAGAAGATGAGTCTGCAAAACAATATGCAATGATTAACTACGGACCATGGGACAGACTTAATGGTAACGAGCCATTTATTGAAGAATTCGGACCAAAGCCTGCCGGAGCAAACTATTATCCGCAAGATATAACTGCCGAAGAATTTGATGCTTTTAACGATCCGAATAAAAATAGCTGGTACACTTTACTTCGCAGAAACGAAGAAGGAAATCTAGTTTGCGTTTGGTATCACGAAGAATATGCCGAAGAAATCGAAAGAGCAGCGATTTTACTCGAAGAAGCTGCAGAACTTGCCGAAGACCCCGGCTTTAAAAACTACTTACAGCTTAGAGCTACAGCTCTACGTACCGACGAGTATCTTGCCAGCGATTTAGCTTGGATGGATATGAAAGATAATATGATTGACTTCGTTGTTGGTCCTATCGAAAGTTACGAAGATGGTTTTAAAGGAATAAAAGCTGCTCATTCGGGACAAATACTTGTTAAAGATCTTGTTTGGAGTAAAAATATTGAACATTTTAACCAAGTTTTACCTGATTTACAATCCGGACTACCAGTAGCAGATGAATACAAAAAAGAAGATGCTTCTACATCAGGCGACATGAATGTTTACTATGTAATTTATTATGGTGGTGATTGTAATGCAGGCAGCAAAAATATTGCAATTAACCTTCCAAACGACCCAAGAGTTCACTCCGAAAAAGGATCAAGAAAATTGCAACTTAAAAATGCTATGCAAGCTAAATTTGACAAAATTCTTGTGCCAATTGCCGACCTACTTATTGAAGAATCTCAGCTAAAACACATAAAATTCGAAGATGGATTTTTCCAAAATGTGATGTTCCACGAAGTTGCTCATGGTTTAGGAGTAAAATATACTATTGACGGTTCAATGTCGGTGCGCGAAGCTCTGGAAGAATATTACAGTCCAATTGAGGAAGCAAAAGCTGATATTGCAGGCTTATATATGGTTACTCAACTCTACGAAATGGGAGAATTCCCTCAAAAAGACCTAATGGATAATTATGTAACTTTCCTAGCAGGGATTTTCCGCTCGGTTCGTTTTGGGGTTGCTAGTTCGCACGGTAAAGCCAACATGTTAGAGTTTTACTATCTACAAGAAAAAGGTGCTTTTACTCGTAACGAAGAAACCGGCAAATACTCGGTTAACTTTGAGGTTATGAAACAAGCTGTTGCCGATTTAGTAAACGAAATCATTGTTATTCAGGGTGATGGAAACAAAGAGGCTGCAAAACAATGGATAGACACCAAAAGCTCAGTTGGCGAAGAATTGCAAAAAGATTTGGATAGAATTGCCGAAGCAGGAATTCCAAAAGACATAGTGTTTAAACAAGGTGCAGATGTTTTAGGATTGTAAAAACAAACTGACACTATATATTTTAAATGACCGGAGTTTTGCTTCGGTCATTTTTTATACTCAACTTGGATAGAATTTTTATTTAGTGGCTACTCAAAAGCACTCAACACATTGAATATCAACTAGATAAATGAATCTAATCGATGAAGAATTTCTTTAAAAAGTAGTAGCAATGGAAAGGAATTAGTATATACTCCAAAAACTAAACAAAATAACGACATTCGGAATACTTGCATTCTTTATTTGCAAAACTAAAATTACATGCAATTTGTGATAGTGGAAGCTCTATGTTAAACTTTTCAATTAGAAACTCTATTGCACATTCAATAGCAATAAATGTATTTCTCTTACAACATCTTGGTCCTCCAGCTTCGGCAATTCTTAATAATGTTTTACCGGTAATCATATTAACAAGACTGTATTCTTCACCAGAAAGAGGGCTACTATTTAAAACTATGCTCAGAAATATCCCATTTCCCATTCCTGCACCACAAGTACCATAGAAGCCGCAAAACCCGCCTAATACATTTGCAGATCTTTTCTTTGCTTTTGCTAAAGATGGTTTAATTTTCTCCGATTCTCCAATAAAATTGTAATATGTGGTGAGCAAAACTGCCGGAACTAAAAAATGATGTTCAGGACCGTGTGGTTTTATCGACTTATGTTTCATTATTAGGTTTGCAAGCATGTAAGGATCTTTCTCAGCAGAGTTTAAACATACATTTTCAATAAACTCTACTCCTTGTGCCTGATGACAAACATCGCAAACAAAATGGGAATTAATACATTCTGCATTAGATTCCAACTCTTTTCCACATATTGCACATTTCATCGGCTTACTTTCTGAAGAATAAGCCAATTCGGCACCACAAATAAAACAGGATTCGTGTAGCATTTTTTTTTGCAAAGTAATATATTTTTATGTGAGATAAAAAAGAGTTTTGTCTTTAAACTCTCAAATTCAAATTGAATTCAATACAATTTCCGTTATCACTCACTAACCAATCTCACCTCTGTCCTACGATTTTTTGCTCTTCCTTCGTCGCTATTGTTAGGTGCAATTGGAGAACTTTCGCCATATCCTTTTGCTCGAATTCGGTTAGCAGAAATCCCTTTTCCAATAAGATAATTCCTCACTGATTCTGCACGTTCCTGAGAGAGTTTCAGATTTGATTCATCCGCCCCAATATCATCTGTATGTCCTGCAATTTCGACAACGGTTGTTTTCTTTAGAGTAAGATATTCGTAAAGCTCGTTTAGTTCCTTGTAAGATGCCTGCTTCAAAGTTGCCTTACCAGTATCAAAATAGACATTATCAAGTGTAAAAAGTTTAGGTAATTCAATTTGAATATCGATATTAAAATATAGTCCTGTTTGATTTGGTTCAAGAGCCGGAATGCTAAAATCTGTGTAATATTGCTCCTGATTAAACCCTTTTATTTTAATTGTATAATCCCTGTTGTATGGTAAGACAACACTAAATTTACCTTTGTCATCGCTAATAGCTGTAAAGATTTTGTCATCATCTTTGTTCTCAAATATAATTGCTTCTCCAATTTTCACATTGTTGCTAAAATCGGTAATTACACCTTCTATTTCGGCTCCTGGCTCCACTGTTTGTGCTTGTGTTTTAATGCTATATGCAAATAAAAAAGCAATTAATGACACGATTATTATTTTCATCATTTTCCAAAAATTTGATTCTAAATATTACAATATATGTGCCGTTAAATATTTGTCAACAGCAACGACATTATTATAAACGGATTAGATATAAATAAGTTGTAATTATTAATCGGAGAAAATTATTGAGAAGTCATCGGCATCTTGCCAAGCAGGAAAGTCTTTTCTGAATGTATTTTGCCATGAGAGGTCAAAATTATGAAAAATCACTTCTTCAGAATTTTGATTGCAAGCATTTACAACAACTCCTTTTGCATCGACAAAGCATGATCCACCTTCATAATTGATATTATTTCCGTCGGTTCCAATTCTGTTTGCTGCAATTACAAGAGCTTGATTTTCGATTGCTCGAGCTTTTAGCAGAGTCTTAAAAATTTCCTGACGACTTGCAGGCCAATTTGCAATATAAATAATTGCGTCATAATCATTCCTATTTCTACTCCACACCGGGAATCTAAGATCATAACAAACTTGCAACAAAAACCGAACGTCTTTGTAATTGCAAATAACACGTTCGTTTCCTTTTGTGAACATATCAGCCTCACCACCCATTTTAAACAAATGACGTTTATCGTACCTTACAATTTCTCCATCAGGTTTAATAAATAAAAAGGAGTTAAAATAATTGTCATTTTCATTTAAAATAATACTTCCACAGATTGCAGCATTTTGTTCCTTCGCCAGATTTTTAATAGTCGATATTGTATCCCCATCCAAATTCTCAGCCATACTAGCAACATCATTTGTAAATCCAGTGTTAAACATTTCAGGTAATACGTATATGTCTGCTCGTTCCGAGTTCTTTACAATTTCTATAATTCTCTGTATGTTTTCAGAGAGATTTTCCCAAACAATATCATACTGTATAACAGCTATTTTAAGCTTACTCATAACCGGTTTCAAATTTATCTTTATGCAGTCCGACACATCCAACATAATGTTTTTTTAAACGCTCCATAATTTCTTCATCCGTACCACTCATATCGAGCACACCCAAAACACCCATATTTCGTGTGCGACAATCTAAAAAACCCATAACAACAGGGACATTTGCTCCTTTAGAAATCCGTATTAGACCCTTTTTCCAGTTCTTTGTTTTTTTTCGTGTTCCCTCAGGGGTAATAACAAGATAAAAACGATCCTTTGCATTATAAAAAGAGTCGATTGCTTTTTCAGTTAAGCCTGTTCTTCTACCACGATCAACAGGAATTCCACCCATTCTTTTTAAAATAGGTCCTACCGGCCAAAAAAATGCTTCCTTCTTTACTAAAACCATAGGTCTGTATCCTTGCGAAGCAAAATATATTTTACCTAGAAAAAAATCCCACATACTAGTATGAGGAGCCATTAATACAACAGCTTTCTTTATATCAGGAAAGTCGTTATACTTCCACCGAAAAAGTTTTAAATACAATTTTGCCAGTGCTTTACTCATATTTTGTTTTTAATTTCTATTTTGTGATTCTGTTTTAACGAATTTAGCAAATTATCATAAAAAGACAATCTAATTTGGAATAAAATTTTGCAATTTTCTAAAAATACTTGCTCAATAATTTCTGCATCATAATCGCTAAGAGTTTTCATCACAAAACTCATTTCGTCATAATTAAAAATAACACTTGCCTGCTGCATAACGAATTGTTCGATAATTTTGGCATTTTGCAAAGCCTCTTTTGCTGCTGTTTTGTATGCATTTATCAAGCCCGGAACGCCTAATTTTGTTCCGCCAAAATATCTTACAACTACAATTAAGACATTTGTAAGCTCGAACGAACGTATTTGCCCTAACACGGGCATACCGGAGCTATTTGAGGGTTCTCCATCGTCGCTTGCTCTGTAAGTCGATTTATCGGCACCAATTACAAAAGCATAAACATGATGGCGTGCGTCATAATATTTTTTCTTTAGCTCCTGATGAATTTCCTTAACTTGCTCTTCCGACACAACAGGAAATGCAAAGGCATGAAACTTGCTGCCTTTTTCGGCGTAAAACCCGGAAGATTCCCCCTCTATTGTATTAAATACATCGTTTTCCATTACAAATCGGCAATTGTAAGCAAAATTATTGTTATAACTGATAAAAACACTCCTAAAATGTTTACTCTGGATAACTTTTCCTTGAAAAACAAAGTGCCTATTAATACAGTTACAAGAACAATCCCAACATCAACGACTCCATAGGTAACCGAATTTGCAAGTAACCCACTGTTCATAGCAAGAAAAATAAAATAAACAGCTCCAAAATTCACTGCTCCTAAACTAAGACCAAAAAACCAGGTACGCCCTTTAGTAAATCCTTTTAATGAAGAAGGTCTTAAAAACACTATAAGTGTTCCAAAAATAAGTGATACAGCAAAACATGTCGAGGTAAATATTGATGACATTTGAGAGTTAACATACTTCTCTTTTGAGAAAATCAATAATGAATTATTAACCCCCATCCCAATAAATAAAGCAAGTGGTAAAAGCATTGCAATAAAACCGGATTTTCTACCTTTGTTAGGTTTTACATATACACTCATCACAACAGCGAAAACAGCTAAAACAATAGCAACTATTTTTAGACTATTAATATTTTCATTATAAGCAATGATAGCAAATAACATAGGTATTACAACGGACATTTTACTAGCGACAGTTGTAATTGATATCCCAGCCTTTTGCGATGATACTCCAACAACAAAAAACAATACAATAAAAAAGAATCCAATAACAAGTGCTGGATACAGCCACTGAGAATTGACAATTTCTTTAACCGGAAAACTACCATTAATAACAAAACCTAAAACTGCTGCAACAATATAATTTATTACAATTACATTAATTAATGGTATCTTATATTGATCAACAAATTTGAAGATTACATATATTGCAGTTGCAGAGAGTACACTTAGAATTAGCCAGAGCATAACAAAAAAGGGGCATAAAGCCCCAATATTACATTTTAAGTCTTTTTTCTATTTCGTCAAGGTCACCTTTAAACCTTTTATCTGTTTCTATAAGATTGTTGACAGTTTTACATGCGTGCAGCACTGTTGCATGATCTTTCCCACCAATTGATGCTCCAATCGACGCTAGTGATGCTTTAGTCATACTTTTAGCAAAGAACATTGCAATTTGACGTGCCTGAACAATTTCGCGTTTACGTGTTTTGCTACTTAATAAATCGACAGACATAGAAAAATAATTACAAACGACTTTTTGGATATAGTCGATTGAGATTTCTCTACGTGTACTTTTAACAAGTTTATCGATCATATCTTTGGCTAACTCCATTGTAATCTCTTTTTTATTAAGAGTTGACTGAGCCAACAGCGATACAAGCGCACCTTCAAGTTCACGGATATTGCTGGTAATATGCGAAGCGATATACTCAAGTATTTCTTCCTCTATAATAATACCGTCCTTGTATGTTTTCTTTTTAAGTATTTTAATTCTTGTTTCAAAGTCAGGTTCCTGCAAATCGGCAGAAAGTCCCCATTTAAATCTGGAAAGCAATCTTTGCTCCATTCCGTTAAGCTCAACGGGTGGTTTATCAGAAGTAAGGACAAGCTGTTTTCCATGTTGATGTAAATGATTAAATATATGGAAGAAAACTTCTTGTGTTCCTTCTTTTTTAGCAAAGTATTGTACATCATCAACAATAAGAACGTCTATCATTTGATAAAAATGGATAAAGTCGTTACGATTATTGTTGCGGGTTGCCTCCATGTACTGGGTTAAGAATTTGTTTGCATCTACATAAAGAACAACTTTCTCGGGCATTAACTTTTTAACTTCTATACCAATTGCTTGTGCGAGATGAGTTTTTCCAAGTCCTGATCCACCATAAACAAAAAGTGGGTTAAATGCAGTTCCGCCCGGATTTTGAGCGACAGCATAACCAGCAGAGCGAGCTAATCTGTTACATTCGCCTTCTACAAAATTGTCAAAGGTATATTCAGGATTTAAATGTGGATCAACATGTACTTTCTTAATTCCAGGAATTACAAAAGGATTAACAATAGCGTTTGCTTCGAGATCAAGAGGCATTTGCACAGGTCTATTTACCAATTGAGTTTTTTCTCTAGCAGGAATCTTAACAGTATAAGGTTTTTCGGAATTTGAGTTATTTTCCATAACCACATGATACTCAAGTTTGGCATCAGGGCCAATAACCTTGTGAAGTGTTTTTTTCAATAAATCCAAAAACTGCTCCTCAATAAATTCATAGAAAAATGTACTAGGCACCTGTATTGTCAGCACATTATCCTGAATATCCAATGGTACTATCGGCTCAAACCATGTACGGAAACTGTTTTTTGGAACATTATCCCTAATGATTTGCAAGCATTTAGCCCATATCTCTTCACTCCTTTTCACCATTAACACAATATTTTTAAATTCTACATTATCGTCAAAAAAGCGTTGCAAGATCTCATTTTTTTTCTTAAGAAAAAAATCAATTTGCTCTTGTTTTTTATTTTTTTTTAGTTAAGCGTGTTACTTTTGTTACATGCGACAGAGAGTTTGCAAATGTCACAAAACATTTATAATCAAACTATTAGAAAATTCCGCATGCCTTTTCCACATCCTGCTTAGCGCTCAACTTTACAAAGCATAAAAATACTAATAAATATCAGAGTGCAAAACATTTTTTTTATTTTTTTTTATTTTTTTTCTGTTTGTTGGAATAAAGACGTAATAATCAGACAATAAAAGGCATTATTTAGATAATTGGTTGCAGTGTATGCTCATATTTTTTTGATTGTCAATCGTTTATCCCGAAACATCGATTCTGGAGAGATTAATCAATTTTTATTCCCCGTCTCAACCTGTCCTGACTCATAATTAAACTCCGACCCTCCCATAGAGTGCGGAATTGAAAAAACGACAAGCATTGATATCGCAGCAACAACAACTATCCATTTTCTGTCTTTCTTAAAATTAAGAACTAATGCAACCAACCAAAACATAAGTCCTATTAGTGTTTTATTATCGGTAAAATCTTTACCTACAGGCCAACCAGTCCAGTAATCTCCAAATGCATAGTTTTGCATAATTGGTCCAAAAATAAAGCCTCCAACAATCAACAATCCTATTGTCAAGTACATAAACAAGCGGTAATTGCCAGTTTTAAAAACTATGGAAAACAAAGCCACCATGCTAAAAAGCATCGCAGCAAACATTGCTATAACATGAGGAATAAGAACATAGCTTGGCACCGCTCCTTTAAATCTGATAATTGCAGCATTATGCTTATTATCCCAAATCTGTTCACCATCTTTAAATAAAACAATATAATACTTTAATTTGCCGGCAGGTGGTTGATCTGGCAAATATGCTTCCCAAACTCCTCCGGTATTCTTCACATGAATTGTTGTGCTTTCAAAATTACCGGGATACTTAGAATAAATCAGCAAAACTTCGTCAAATGCATCCGACTCCTCAAGGGTAATCATTGCAGATTTTCCTGTTTCGGCTGTTCTTAATAGTTTAGCGGTATAGTTTTCATCGCCGGGAATTCCAGAAATTTTTAATGGATAGGTTGGACCACTCATTCTCTGATAAACAGATGCTCCCAGTGTTATAATCACAGCAATAAACCAAACCAAAAATTTTTTCATTCTATCTAATTCTTATAAATAGTTCTTACTAAAAATTTAATTCCACTTCTAATTTTTCGCCATTTCGCTCTACAACCCCCTTAACTGTCTGCCCCTGCTCAAACCCCGACATTGCATTCATATATTCATAAATACCACCGATTTTCATCCCGTCAAGTTCTACAATTTTATCACCCTTAACAATTCCCGCTTTCTCGGCTACACCACCTGCTGTAACTCCATCCACGCCCAAACCATCAGAGTTTCTCGAAGTCATATCCGGCATAATGCCAAGTTTCACCTTCATTTCTCCGCCATGACGCACTTGTTGGGACTGCTGATCCTGCAAAAAACTAAGTTTTACATTTTCATCGCCCAATTTCTCTATCAATAAAACAGATAATTTGGCAATATTATGCAAGCCGACAAAATTAATTTTCTCGATATCGTCCTCAGGGGTGTGATAATCGCTATGCATTCCGGTACTAAAAAATAAAACCGGGATTTTCTCTGTATAAAATGAGGCCTGATCAGAACCCGAAAAACCACCTCCTCCAGCAATAAGCTTAAGATTATCTGATTGGAATAAATTTAAAATTGAGTCAAACTCAACAGCACTTGTAGCCCCCATAACTGACAACCCGTTATCACTCAATCTTCCAACCATATCAAAATTTAGCATCGTCTTTATGCTTTTCATTGTATCAGGCAAATGCTCAACAAAGTATTTACTTCCAATTAAACCTTGTTCTTCAGCTCCAAATAGGACAAATGCCAAATTTATTTCTGTCGGATTTTTCGCAAAATACTCCGCTAACATAAGCACAACAGCTACACCGGAGGCATTATCATCTGCCCCGTTATGTATTTCCTTGGCATCGGGTCTTCTTGATCCAGAACCAAGCCCACCATAACCTAAGTGATCGTAATGAGCTCCAACTACTATCCAATCATTTGAACTAGAATTACCAACAAAGCCAGCAATATTGTATGATTCAGTATTTTCTACAACTGTTCGATAATTTAGCTTTACATCCAATTTAATCTCTCCAGACATTACAAAATCAAAAATCTCACTCGAATAATCATCTGATTCAAAGCCACTTTGACGCATAACCTGAACTAATGATTCTCTAGAAATCTGCAAAACCGGTATTGATATTTTGGAAACCGACCTATTAAAAACTAGAGGATAAAATTCATTATCATTATCTAAGTCATAATCTGATACTATTATCAATGCTCCTGCTCCACGATGTAAAGCAAAAATTCCTAACTCCACTAATTCACGATATTTTAATCCCTCAGAGCTGGTTTCTTTTAATCTGTATAAAATGGTTTTGCCATTAACATTCACTGAAGAGTCCTGTAAATCGTAAACAAACTCTACCGCTCCTTCGACATTTGCATCACCCGAAAAACTAAATGGCAAAAAATCTGAATTTGCTTTAAGTTCATTATCATTAATAAGGACTGCATAATCAGAATCTAACTTTATACCTGATGCAATATCATACACCTGCAAATTTTCCGGCCAAAAACTGCTTAGCCCATAATCCCTAAGTTTAGTACTTAAAAAAGCTGCTGCAATTTTATCCTGAGTACTGCCCGCAAGTCTGCCTTCCAACTTTTCCGATGATAGAAACTCCACTACCTGAATTCCTGTTGTGGGATTTTGAGAATATACATGATTAATTAATGTATAAAATAAAACTAATAATAATGTTAAAACTTTTCGCATTTTTTTTATTTATATAAATCTAACTTTTCTGTTTTAGCACAATTTAACCATTCGCAATTTACAACACTTATAAAAAACATTTTTATTTACTTAATGTTTTAGCAATATCACTCAACAATATAGTTAAAAACATTTTTTCGTTTCTCGCCTTCATTTTTCCATTCAGGGCTTTCGATCCACAGAGTATCTCCTTTTTGAACAATTGCGATACTAGTAACCCTATTTACGAAATCGTTTGGTATATTTTTAAACTTAAGCTCTTTAACCTGAAAGACAAGAACTTTTTCTTTTGGCTCTACAACATGCTCAAACCCTCTCCCATCATCGGTTTTGCATAGAATAAGCATATTTTCCGAAGTATTATTAGTCACATAAAATGTAGTATCCACTACCAATGATCCTGTTCCTATAAAAATTGCAGAAATAGTAAAAAGAACCGCAATTATTATTTTAAGTTTTTTTTTCATTTTGCTTTAAATATTTAGCCACTAAGATAATAATAATTATCTTAGCATCTATAAATAAAAGGTAATCCTTAAACCTACAAAAAAAATGGATAAAAAAACGATATGTGTCTTTTGTAGTTCCAGCGACGATTTGTCAAAAAAATACTATTTATTAGCAAACGAGCTAGGATCACTTTTGGGCAAAAACAATTATAACTTGATACACGGTGCCGGCTCAATTGGACTAATGGGAGTATTGATGAAATCGGCATCCGATTCAGGCTGCATTGTAACCGGGGTTGTCCCGGAGCGGTTAAACCGCCCAAATATCGTTTCCGACAAGCATCAAAAATTGGTTATAACCGCCGACATGAAAGACAGAAAAGAATATATGCGAAAAAACTCTGATGCATTTATTGCATTACCTGGTGGTTATGGTACCCTTGAAGAGCTACTGGAGATTATTACACTTAAGCAATTAAAATATCATACAAAACCTATAGTTATAATAAATTTTGATGGATTTTACGATATGTTGCTAAACCAATTTGAAGTATTTTATTCAGAAAAATTCACAAACGAATCTTACAAAGGACTCTATCATGTGTGTACAACACCCAATGAGGCACTTAGATATATTGAAGGCTACGAGCCAAAGAACATTTATGACAAATACTTAAAAGAATAATTTAAACTTTATATGAAAAACCCATTTAGTTACGAAACCTACTCTAAAAGAGTCCGGTCAAGAGACGCCGATGTGCGAGGAGACTTTTTCAGGGACCAAACAGCCATCATACACTCCACGGCATTTAGAAGATTAAAGAATAAAACTCAAGTTTTTTTTGCACCTGAAAACGATCATATTTGCACAAGAATCGAGCATGTACTACACGTTGCAACAATTGCCGCATCTATTTGTAAAGGACTAAATTCTCATGGTTGGGATCTTGATATAGATATGGCTTATGCAATTGGTCTGGGTCACGACTTGGGTCACACACCATTTGGACATGCAGGAGAAATGGCATTAAATAAGATTTTAGGAGGAAATAATGCATTTGTGCACGAAGTAAACTCTTATCGTCAGGTTGAGTACCTTGCAAATAAAGGAAAAGGGTTAAATCTTTGTTATGGAGTTAAAGATGGCATTATTTGTCATAATGGTGAAAAAGACGAACAAAAACTAAAACCATCAACAACTCTAAACAATCTCGACGAGATAAAAAATCGCAAAGTTGTTTCTACATCGTACGAAGGCTGCATTATGAGGTTTTCTGATAAAATTGCATATCTGGGACGCGATATCGAAGACGCTTTTGTTGCCGGGTTTATTACTGATAAGGACATCCCGACCGATGTTAAAAACATGTTAGGTGATCGAAACGGACAGATAATTCATAAGCTAATTATAGACATTATTAAAAACTCTGCCGACAAGGATTACATTGGTTTTTCTGACGAAACATACGCAATGGTAACCAAACTTAAACACTTTAATTACAAAAACATTTATGAGCACCCAGATTTGCGAAAATATGATATTTTTTGTGGTAAAATTATAAATAACTTGTTTGAATATACAAGCGAACTTTTTGATAGATATGGTTATAATTACGAAAAATACACTAAAAGCGGAATTGAGCTAGACAAAAACTTTGGCGATTATTTAAAAGGCATGTCTGAGTTTTACCAAAACAAACAAGAGTCAAGCAATCAGATAGTTACTGATTATATTTCAGGGATGACAGACAGTTACGCTCTCGAATCAATTAAGCAAATTACAATACCTAAGCCAATACATTTTAATTAATGAGCGAACAAAAGGAGCAAATATTATTAATTACAGGTATTAATACAGATACCAATATTGACGTTCTTATCGAGACAATTGAGAAAACACTTCATAAATTTAATAACAAAACAATTACTAAAAGAATTCTAGCATGCAGCATTGAGCTTATACAAAACAATATAATTCACAATAAAAACAAACCTTCAGAAATAATAATCAGCGAAACCGAAGATACTATTGATTTAAAAATATCACAGAGCATATTGTTTTATGACGCCCAAAATATACTTAAAATCATTAATTCTATTAATCAAAATAATATTGAGGCACTAAAAATAATTTACCGACAAAACCTAAGCGGAGAAGAGAAAACAACCGGGAATGGTTTAATAATTTGTAGAATAAAGTCCGAAAATAAAATAAAGTTTAACTGTACAAACTCAGATTTATACGAAATAATACTAAAATTTAATAAACTATGAAAACGATTTTAGAACCCACACAAAAAACGCCGGGCATTTATATTGATGAGAGTTCCTGTCAACTATCCATAGCAGGACGTTTGATTCCCGAAAATCCCGAAGTTTTTTTTAAAGAGCTACATACTCAATATGCTTCATTTTTTGACAAGTTTACCGAAATAAGCATAAAATTTGATTTAGAGTATTTTAATACGGGTGCAGCAAGATATCTATATAAATTTTTTACTTCCATAAAGGATGCATCAAATTTATCAATTACATGGGTTTACGAAACGGATGACGAGGACATATTTGAGAGCGGCAAAGAGTTTGAAAATTTGACAGGGCTAAAATTTGATTTTGAGACTAAATAGTATTTTAGAAAAAATACGCAATTTTATGAATTGCAGAAGGCAATGCAAATAGCACAACTTTATCGTTAGGTTTTATTTGAGTATCTCCCATTGCGATAAAGCTTTTAGAGCCACGAACAACTCCGGCAATTATCACCCCTTCGGGGAACTCGACATCTCGAAGTTTATTTTTAGTTATAATGGCATCTCTGGATGTTATAAACTCTAGCACTTCTGCGTCAGTACCTGTCAGACATTTAATAGAAGCAACTTCTGCTTTCATAGTAAGTGTGTAAATAGTACTAGCGGCACTCAATTTTTTATTTATGATTGTATCAATCCCCATTTTGGAGGCAATTTCGATATAATCCAGATTTTCGATTTCGGCAATTGTTTTTTTAACCCCATATCGTTTTGCGAGTAAACAAGTTAGAATATTTGTTTCAGCATCACCTGTTACCGCAACAAAAGCATCAGTTTTTTCAAGTCCTTCCTCCATCAACACATCAATATTTCGGCCGTCACCGTTTATAATCATAGTATTTGGCAAAAGATCAACAAGTTTAAAGCTTTTTTCGTTATCGAATTCAATCATTTTCACATTTAAATGATTCTCTAAAAACTTTGCCGATTTGATACCAATTCGGCTTCCACCAAGAAACATAACATTATTAAGCTCTAGTTTGTCCTTACCGGCGGTTTTCAGAAGACTTGGTATTCCTTCGGGATTTGTTATAATATATATAACATCTCCCTCAAGAAGCATATCTTGTCCACGAGGAATTATTGTTTCTCCATTTCTAGTAATTGCAACAGCTCTATAGTTTTTATTTCTAGCAACAGTAGAGGCTTCACGCAAAGTCATGTTAACTATTGATGATTTTTCGTCGAGTTTAATTACAAATAATGTTAGTTTTCCTCCTGAGAACTCAAATATCTCCGTAGAACCGGTTTGCTTAATTACGCCCACTACCTCTTTTGCAGCAATATATTCTGGATAAATAAGTCTATCCACACCCAAATTAATAAAAGTTAACTTATTTAAAGGGTTAAGATACTCCATATTGTCAACTCGGGCAACAGTTTTTTTTGCCCCAAGCTTTTTTGCAAAAACGCATGACAAAATATTTGTATCTTCCGAATTTGTAACAGCAATAAACAAATCGCATCCTGCAGTTTTAGCTTCCTTTAAAACGTCAAAAGAAGTGCAAGACCCCTCAACACACATTACATCATAAGCACTATCAACTTCTTTTAAAATATCAGAGCGAATATCAACCATTACAATATCATGGTTTTCTTTGGTAAGCATTTTTGCTAAATAAGCCCCAACATCACCTGCTCCTGAAATAACAATCTTCATTTTTTCATATTATTAAAGTGCAAAAATAATTATTTTGCTTGTATAAATGACCTTCCTAATCTTTTTTAACAAAACCTTAATCTAATCTCAAAACAAACTAATTCGAGTTTTTTAATATTTTAAGCACTCTGTCTGCATATCTTAACTCAAAACCTTCTAGCTTTCTATGTTTCAAGGCAAGAATTCGCATCTCAAAGAAATATGTAAGATACTCTAAATAAGACATATTTTTTATTTGCTCTAATTTTGTTTCAATTTTGTGCTCCTTTAGGTACTTATCAATTAACTGATGATTAATAAACTCGCCTTGATCGTATGGGTGAATATAAAAAACCGCTCCATTATGCTCTTCATCAAAAACAGCATCGGCAAGCTCTTCGTCAACATAACTCAACAAAAATAGACCCGGTAATGCCAAAGGATACAAAGGCAAACTAACTCTTTCAGCAATAACACAATACAATAGTGAAATACTTGGGGCTACGAATTTTCGATAATTTACACAGTTTGCAAAGCTCAAATACTCGGGTTTAAACTCCCCAACCGGATATTTTTTAAAGTTTTGATTTTCAAATAATATCTTACCAATTAGTTTAACCTTTTCTATACCCGTTAACTGTTCGTTAAACTCGAGCCAAACTGACTGTACAATATTTTCTGTTTCGTTTAATAATACCTCTGTATCCAAATCACGATTAAAATATTGTTCTAAGACAACAGCGCCGTCCATCAGTCCTGAATCCCTTCCGTTTATAGCAGTTTCTAATTGCTTCTCAAATCCGATAAGAAAAATCTCATCTAATAGATCCTCTGACCTTTCAATTGCAAGTTCATTTACCGATAAGGCATGATAATTTTCAAGATAAATTTTAAATAATTCAGAATTATCCAAGATTTGTTTTCTAAGAATATGATAAACATTATTATCCGGATCTTCGAGCAGTTTTAAAAGAGATATTATTTCGGTTTTATTCATTTTCAGATTCTTCTATTCTAGTTACTTTATTAACGCCTTTAATTCTAATAATTCTAGCAATTAAGTCTTCGAGATCTTGCGCATGATGAACGTATAACTTAATTTCACCATAAAACACTCCATCATTTGTTTCTATACTTATAGCCTTAATATTAACATCTGCTTCCTGACTTATAGCTTTAGTTATATTGTAAACTATCCCAATTTGATCGACCCCTTCGACTTTTATAGTTACTAAAAACGACAACAACTTATAGCTTGTCCATTTAACAGAAATTATCTTTTCACCTTGTTTTGCAGCGAGATTATGCAATATTGAACAAGACTTTTTATGTATTATTACTGAGTTATTTGGATTAACATATCCTGCTACCTCATCTCCGGGGATTGGGTTACAACATGTTGCTAGTGTAAATCTCTGATTATCAACATCATCGATTACAAATGTATTTTTATCTTTCTTTTGTTTTTTGCCTTTTTGTTTACCAAGAGTTAACCTCCAATATTTTGCAAAGATATTTGTTGAACCTTTTAACAAGTGCTTTTCTAGATCATCTATTTGAATTGCTCCTGTACCAATTTTTCGATAGAATTCTTCCTTATTTGGGGCATTGTAACTTTGTCTTAATTCTTTAAACGTTTTATGATTTAGATTTAAACTTAAGTCATGTACTTTTTGAATAAACATCTCCTGCCCTTTTTCGATATTATGAAGGCGTTCTTCTTTAAGTGAGCTTTTAATCTTTGATTTTGCTTTAGTTGTAATTGCAAAGCTAAGCCATTCACGTTTTGGGGCTTGTTTTGATGATGTAAGTATTTCGACTTGATCGCCACTATGCAAAACATGAGAAAGCGGCTGAAGTTTATGATTAACTTTTGCAGCAATAGCAGTATTCCCGATTTCGGTATGAATCTCGTATGCAAGATCAATTACTGTGGATCCTTTCGGAATTTTTTTGATTTCACCTTTAGGAGTAAATACGTAAACTTCGGTTGTAAAAATATTAAGTTTAAAATCATCCAAGAAAGCTAACGAATCGACCTGATTATTTGAAAGTGAATTTTGGAGTGTGTTAATTAAAACATCCAGACTTCCAGATGAACCTCCATCATTGGTTTTATATTTCCAATGTGATGCCAAACCTTTTTCAGCGATATCGTCCATTTTGCGACTACGGATTTGCACTTCGACCCATTGACCTCGAGGCCCCATTACAGTAATATGCAGTGCTTCGTATCCATTTGCTTTAGGGTTTTTAACCCAATCTCTTATTCTCTGCTCATGATGCGGATAAATGTCGGTAATAAGTGCCATTATTTGGTAACACTGCGAACGAGCTTGCTTATCTTCATAATTATCGGGATGATCAAAGACTATACGAATTGCAAAAAGATCATAAATCTCTTCGAATGGAACTCCTTTATTCTGCATTTTATTCCATATAGAATAAATCGACTTTAGGCGTCCCTTAATGGTAAATTTTATTCCTTCGTTTTCGAGGACTTTTTTTAAAGGATCGATAATTTCGTCAATATATTTTGCTCTTTCCTGCTCAGTTTCCTTAAACTTTCGTTCAATTTCTCGATAAATTAGAGGATGTTCATATTTAAGAGCAAGATCTTCTAGTTCCGTTTTTATTGAATAAAGTCCCAACCTGTGAGCCAATGGTGCGTAGAGATATACAGTTTCGCTGCAAATTTTCACTTGCTTATATTCGGGCATAGAATCCAATGTGCGCATATTGTGTAACCTATCGGCAAGCTTAATAAAAATAACTCTCACATCTTGCGACATTGTCATTAGCATTTTGCGGAAGTTCTCAACCTGCAGCGATGCATCCTTATCAAGCACATTAGAGATTTTTGTTAAGCCGTCAATCATTCCGGCGATAGTCGTTCCAAACAGTCTTTCGATATCAACTAGAGTATAATCTGTATCCTCAACAACATCATGAAGCAAAGCGCTGGCAATTGATTTAGGACCCAAACCGATTTCTTCGGCAACTATGCGAGCAACAGCAATAGGATGAGAAAAATATGGTTCCCCTGATTTTCTCCTCATCTTAGAGTGTGCTTCGTTGGCTAAATCAAATGCCCTCCGGACTAGATCTTTATCTTCATCGGATTTTACACGTTTACTAACTTTAACCAACTCATCGAATTGCTCTTCAATCCATATTATCTCCTCTTTTGTCAGACTCATAGAAAATGTTGCAGTTAGAAAATTTATAATTCACAAATATAGTAAATATTTAGTTGATAATAATAGTGTATTAAAGATGATATTGCACAAAACGAAAAACATTTTGCTAATAAAATGTTCTTCCATGTTGCGGGATTAGAGTCAGCAAAATCCAGTAGTATACGATAAAAAATGTTATTTAGGAAAACACTAATCAATAAACAAAAAGAATGTTCCGGTTTTAATATATTCCTTTCCTTGATGATTAAAATACCTGACGAAATAAGTATAATATTGCGAAGGAGCCAATTGGGAGTAATTAATTTGCCCATTCCAACCTTCATAGGTTTCTTCAGTTTTAAATACTTCTTGTCCAAATCTATCATAAACAATAAATTCGTATGGTTCGCTCTCAACAAACGACAAAACCGGTTTAAATTCTCTATTTTCAGGTTCCACCGAAGTCGCATTAAAAGCATTCGGTATCCATACTACAGGATCGTGATATACGCAATCAATGTTTGAACGGCTTACGCCCTGTGACGAAGCAAATTCAGGCGACTCACTTTCATAAGCCTCAACATAATAGCAAAACTCATTAGTCATGTGAATCTTTCTATCATGGCAATAATTAACATACCAATCGATATTATAAGTGTAGTCTAAATCGCCAGGAGTATTCACTCCAATTTCACTTCTATTACCATCAAAATACCGAAATACTTTGTAGTTACTTACTCCATTTGACCAAGCATAGTAACCTGTCCAAAAAATATCATGCGAAAGATTATCATCTGTTAAAACATTCAAAATTATGTTTGAGGCAATATTTGAGTAAGCCATTTCAACACCACACGGATTAACAGCTGTTAGACGATAATAATATCTGTATTCGTTAACATTCACATCATAATCAACATGCATTACCTCGTTTTGTCCGGAGTTTGGATAAGATTTAATAGTTGTAAATGTACCATCCGATGATGCTGATCGTTGTACTCTATATTCCAAAACTTCAGCAGAATTATCAACGATAAAGCTAACGACAATATTTTCGCCATCAACACTTGCATATTGAGCGTGCATATACTCAGGTGCAATGTAGGAGTTCGTTGTCAGCTCTACTGAATTCGATGTGGCCCTAAGCCCCGAATTACTAATCGCCTCAACGTAATAATAATAAGTTTGATTGTCGGAAACGTCATCATCAGTAAAGGCAAGTTTATCGGCCGACAGACTCTGAATAACCGAATATGGTCCTCCTTCGGCGCGACGATAAACTTTGAATGAATTAATCCCATTTGACCAACCTTCATAAGCAGTCCAATCGAGTTTCACCTCTGTGTTACATTTATCGAACTCCAGATTTAAAAACATAGTAGTATGAGGGTCAGTAATACTGCTTTTAAAATCCAGAGCATCAAAAGCAGCAAGTCGAAACTTTTCAGGTTTAACAATCAGATTAGGCATTGTGTACTCAAAAGATGTTGTTAAACGACCAAAAACGGTATCGATTGTTTCAGTTATTCCACCAATTACCTGATAAACAATATATCCTTCCACATCTATAGAATCGCTTGGGCTCCACCTCAACTCAACAGTTGTTGGGTCAGACTCCGGGATAATACTTGCAGATGTAAACACAGGAGGATCAGGAATATCTGTTTGTGATACCATTGCCTGTGAAATAACACAAGTAAAAAAAACAATAATTATAACTTTTAGCCTATTCATAATAAATTTATCTTCAATACATAAACGCAAAAAAACATAAAAAAGCAGCCTCTAATCAAGATTTTTTACAAAAAACAACTGATTATCGATAAATGTTTGCTCAAAACCCATTTTTCTGAGGAATTTACTGTGCCCCTTATGAAATGATTTTGCAACTATTTTTTGTATTCCCATCTTTTTAAAGTAGCCGGGATTTTGCTTAAAAATATAACTTCCGATTTCTTTATCACGATAGATTGGTTTGGTGTAGTCAACTTCGATAGTTAAGATATTCTCGGTGATACTACCGATAAGAATCCCCGCAAGGTTCATATCGCGCATAACCAAAAAGCACTTATGTGATTTATGTGGTTCGTAAAAAGGGAAATAATTATAAATATCTCTCTTATAGTTTTTTACGAACTCGACAACATAATTATTATCATGTTCAACTTCTAAAAGTTTTATAGATGCTTTGCTTTTCTGCAATTTTACAATTTGAACAATATAAAAAATCAAAACAAAAACCATTAAAGCAGTAATAGGATATATTGGTCTTATAAGGCTATAAGCCAGTAATAAACCAATTGCCAGAAATACAATGATGCGACGTTGAGTCTTGCCATAAGCAAAAAACCCAAGCAATCCAGTTGCAACTCCTGCAAATCCTATTATGTCGATATTTTCCATAAAAAAAGCATCCCAAAAGTATTACTTTTTTTTGCATTATCAAAGATATAAATCAATTTAACGCA
This sequence comes from Bacteroidales bacterium, assembly GCA_016937855.1. Taxonomy (GTDB): domain Bacteria; phylum Bacteroidota; class Bacteroidia; order Bacteroidales; family ML635J-15; genus Bact-19. Next base: position 26,932 of record JAFGVU010000025.1, read on the forward strand.
ATAATAATACTTATGGGATGCAAATTTCTATATTAGTCAATTAAAGCTTTACTATTTTAACAGTATATACTTTTTGACTATTAACAATTCTCACAAAAACATTTCCGTTACTAAGTTCAGATATATCAACTCTTTCGACACTATTATTAAGTGTTCCTTGAGTAATAATTCTTCCTGTAACATCAATAATTTCGTAGTTAGCCCCTTGACAATTTAGGATATTTATAATACCATTACTTGGATTAGGATAAACCTCAACACTTCCGAAACCAAAGTCCACAATATTATTTGCATTAACCTGAATTCTAAAGTCTTGCTCAGCGGAAAACATCCCGTCCGAGACTTCCAATACGACTTGGAAACCTAAGAAACTTGTTGTAGTAGGAGTACCGGTAATCGTAGCAGTACCATCTCCATTATCAACAAAACTCGCCCAATCCGGTAAAGTAGTTGCATCAATTGTTAAATCATCGTCCTGATCGTCTTCAGCAACAGCAGTGTAAGAATAAGCTGTATTCTGAACTTGAACAGTAATTGGAGTTGATGTAAAATATGGAGCTGTGTTAGATGTGTTTACAGTAACAACAAAACTTTGCTCAGCATCATACTCACCATTTGAAGCATTTAAAGTTACGTTAAATGTTTCGGTTTCTGAGGCTATCTCAGGAGCTGTACCTGAAAGAGTTGCAGTACCGTCGCCATTATCGACAATTGTTAACCAAGCTGGAACAGTTGGAGCTGTAATTGTAAGAGTAAGAGAATTAGGATCAACAGCAACAACATTATATGTGTATGTTTCGAACTCAGTTACTTCCAATTCAGGAGAAGAAGTAAAGTAAGGATCATCTGTTGGAGCTAAACCAACCCATTTATAAATACCGCCTGAGTTTTCGTCCCAGTTAAATCCACCAGCCCATCCTGTTGATGCGCTAAACATTTCGACATTTGTGTATTGAATAGAATCATCAAGAACATTCCATGTTGTTCCGTAGTCTTGTGTGTAAGCAGAAAAATTCAAATCAACAGTTGCAGAAATTTTGGTTCCTACATACATACCTGCTGTTCCGGGAACAGCAGAAACGTCAGAAAGATATTGATCTTCAACCGGAATTGATGACCAAGTTTCTCCACCATCACTGGTTTTAATCATTGTCCAACTTTCGATAGTACCTGTAGTTTGATCTGTAACTTGACAAATAGCCACTCCATTGTCGGCATCTGAAAAAGAAATTGTACTAATGTTTGCCTCACCCGAATCGTAAACAGACCATGTTTGACCTTTATCGGTTGTTTTAAAGATTCTACCTGTATTTGTACCAAACCAAGCAACATCTCCAACAGCATCAGCTACGCCAGTCCAGCCCATTTCTCCTGATTCCGGATCCGGAATATTAGCACCATCAAGCAAAGTCCATGTATCACCACCGTCTGTTGTTGTATAAATCTCGAACTCCCCACCAATTGGATCACCCTGACAGTATCCTTCGTTTTCGTTAAACATGTGAATAACATTTGTAAAACTAGCTGCATCAGCAAATGCCGCTGAGCTTTGATGAGTCCAAGTTGCTCCGGCATCAGCAGTTTTGTATATACCACCACCTCCGTTAACATCATAAACTGCAAGCCAAGCCGTTGTAGCACTAACTGCCGAAATATCTCCGGGAGCGTAATTTGTAGCAACATCAATTTCACCTGGTGTCCAGGTTGTACCAGCATCAGAAGTAACGGCGAAGTCACGAGTTATACTGCCGCCTGTACCGTCATAAGTTAAAATCCAAGCAGTGTTATCATCCACAATATCGGTAAGCCAAACACCACGGAAATCAGCAGCAAAGTGAGTGTTTTGCTCAATCCAAGCGCTTTCGGCAATGCTTCCACTTTGACCTACAATAATAAAATAAGTTTTAATTTCGGTATCTGAGTTAACACCATCTCCGGCAGTTAAAGTAACCTGATAAACACCCTCAGTATCATATTGAATACCTGTTGGGTTTTGAACATCGCTAGTTGCAGGAGTTCCTCCTTCAAATTCCCAGGCCCATGTTGTTGGGGTTCCGGTTGTTAAGTCTGTAAAGTCAACTGTCTCGCCTGTAGCGATTACAACCTCACTTGCCATAAAATCGGCAACAAGCGGTGCATTTGCAGCAACTGCAGCATTTACAGCAGCAAGAGCATTGATACGTCCTGCTCCAATACTGTCAATAAAATCAGCATTTTGAGCATCAACATTATCACAAGTTGATTGTAGAACATATTTAAGTTCTTCAGGTGTTAAATCAGGATTTGCTGATAAAATTAGTCCACACAAACCTGAGGTCACAGGACATGCCATTGAGGTTCCTTGCATAAGGTCGTAGTTACCATCAACTCCATAAGTATTGGCACCACCAGTTGTTCCATTAATCATATCCCAAGCCGAACCAGCTTCGTTAGCAGTTGTACTAAGCATTGTAAAAGCTCCAATTCCAGCTAAACCGCCTGTTGCATATCCACCGGGAGCAAGAACATCAATCCAAGTACCATAATTCGAAAAATCAGATTTATTATCGCCAACATCACAAGAGCCAACAGCAATAACATGCTCTAATGCAGCAGGATACCCAACGTAGTTTACAGGAATATCAGGGTTCATTTGAGTTTCCAATCCATTACCATTATTACCGGCAGCACCCACAAGAACACAACCTTGATTATATGCATAGTTTACAGTATTTTGCATAGTTTGGAAAAACTGTGGACTTCCCCAAGACATGCTAATTACATCGGCACCATTATCAGCAGCATAAACGATTCCCTCGAAACCTGCTGCCATAGCTTGTCCATCACTTGCATCATCACCAAGTTTAATTGCCATAATGCTTATTCCATTACCTATCGAAGCAACACCAATACCGTTGTTAGTTTCTGCACCGACTAAACCTGCAGAATGAGTACCGTGCGACCAAATATAAGTTGCCTCAGGTGGATTTGGATCATCGTCTCCATTACCCAAATCGACGGCATGTGAGATTACATTTGTCAAATCAGGATGATCAACCCAAATAGCATTATCCAAAACAGCTACAACAATATCAGAATTCCCTGTTGTTACGTCCCATGCATCAGCAGCATTAATAAGATTTAAATGCCATGAGCTATTTGCACTGCCAAACAAGAAACCACCGTCTAAATCAGCATTAAACAATGGGTCGTTTGGAACCATGTTGATAAAGAACAATGGAGCGGGCTCAGCATACTCAATATCAGGATGTTGATTAAGATCTCTTAATAGACCCGAAATATCATCAATGTTTTCAAAATCTAATCTAAAAGTACGTTGTAAAACGTCACTTTTTGCAGATTTAAAAGGCATACGCATTTCACTAATCTGATATTTTCCAATCAGTCCATCCAGAAAATAAACATCTTTTGGATTTATCAACCCATCGTTGTCTGCTACATTTAAAGCAGCCTGATCGGTGATCTTAAAAAAAACTCGCCCGTCAACCCATAGCGAATTAACTGTTTGTGCAAATGTAAAAGATGCCAAAGAAGCAAATACTACAAGTGCAAAAACAAACTTTGTAAAATTTCTCATAATTTGAATTTGTTTAATGGTTATTAAATTGTTTTCCTCAATTGCCAAAATTAAAAAAATTAATTGAATATAAAATGCAATAATTCAAATTTTGGTTGCACGAAGAACATGTCTTTTTCCGGGAGGTCCCGAAAAACGCTTAACATTCATGCCCAAATAACGCAAATTTCTTTTCAAATCACCTCTGCTACAGTAAGTTACAAAAACACCCCCTGTTGATAAACATGTTAATATTTTTTCTAAATTTTCTACCTTCCACATATCTGGTTGGGTCTCTGGAGAAAAAGCGTCGAAATATATAATATCATAAGTTTTATTTGGGATAAACTCATTAAAGTCAACACATTGCTTAAACAATTCAAAATTATTATCAATTCGAATAGCAGAATCCCAATTATCTGCAAATAAACTCATTTTTTGCTGTGAAATTTTTAAATAATTCTGATATTTAAGCTCCAATAAAGTGTTGCCATCAACCGGAAATTTTTCTATACCATGATAGTACACAGATGATTGTCGATCAGCGTTGGCTAAAAATGTTAAAATAGCATTTAAACCTGTACCATAGCCAATTTCCAAAATACTTATTTGGGGCTTCTCTATTGATAAAAATCCAAGATTAATAAAAATGTGTTTAGATTCGGTTAGAGCCCCGTTTATACTATGATAGTGCTCCCCAAAATCCTCAGAAAAAAGCGTACTCGAATTATCTGCCGTTACAAATATCCTGGACTTCATAAAAAACAAATTAAGATATTTACAAATATAGACTTTTAACGCCATACCCCAAAAACAAGTTAAAGTGCGAATCCGATGGCTATCGGATTCGCTTGAATATTTTAAGGTATTAGTTTTAAAAAATAAGTAAGCTAAAGCACTTGAACATTTAAAGGAATTAGATTACGGAAAACATAGATATAGTTCCACTGAACAATTTATGCTCTAAATTCAAAAGAAAATTTTATTTTTCGTCTTTTTCAAGATTTCCTTTTGCGACCCATGTTTCGCCGTAACGAGGATCGACAAATTTAACTAAATACTTATGGCTTGCATACTTAATAATTTTACCTTTCTTTTTGCCCTGAGTAGTATTTACGATAACCTTATCTCCAACATTAAAAGTCACATTCTCAGTTGTTGTTTGTTCAGTTTGATTCTCTTCAGTTTTACTATCATTTGAATTTGACTGTTGAGTATTAGTATTTGGTTTTAAGTTTACTTCGTCCATCCAGTAACCTTTTCCACTATTGTCACCATCAAGTTTCATGAAATAGCGATTTGCATTGTAAGGGTCTGTTTTTTCAATATATCCAGGGAATTCACCATTAGAGAATTTTCCGATTACTTTATCTCCAACTTTATAAGAAAGGACTTTGCGTACTGTTAAATCAGGCTTTTCGCCACAGTTTGCGTCATTACCTTTCATACGCTCAATATCCGATGCCGGTGCAGGATAAAAATCGATTTCTCTGAGTTTATACGTTCCTTCATTTTCGACACCAACCATTCTTAGCATTCTTCGATTTTCTCTATCATAAAAAGTAATCATACCGCTTTGATAAGCTTTTACAGTTGGATACATACAATGAGCATCAATATATGCCTGATGATTTGCACCAACATTATCATACCATTTTTGCGCCCATGATTTAAGAAGTACAGTACTATTTTCTTCGTAACAACTTGGCTCCAACACTTTGTACAAATATGCTTTTACTTCTTCTGTAGGTTTTGTCATTACTATTTCGTGAATATAGTAAAACAGCTGTTTATCTGATTCAAAAACCGGCACATCTTCAACTTCCGGAAGACTACTAAGAAAAGCTTTTGCAGCATTTTCCTCATCAAGCTCGGCGAGGGTTTTCATTTGTGCCATTTCTTCGGCAGTATATTTAATGATTTCGCCCGAGGTTTTTGATGAGCCATCATCCTTTTTTGTTGACATAAAGCTTTTCCAAGGTCCTTTAAACTCATCAGCATAAAGACGTACTTCGATTGTATGCTCAGCTTTACGCACCTCTGTACTAGAAATCTTCTCTGAATAAGTAACCTTGGTTAAAAAAGAAACAGACGTTAGCTCATGCCAGTGAAACTTAATGTCGCTCGGAAATGTAATTTCAGACAAATCACCAACAATATCATTATAGGTATTTCGTCCAAGATACTTAATTAGATCTGCATTTAACAAGGCTAAAATTTCATCCTTATTTGGGTCGGGCACACCTTCGTAATTCCAATCTCCAACCAGCTTAGTGTCATATTGATATGAACCGCCAATCAACTCATACTGAATTGAACCGTAATATATTAGATAAATTCCGGCATAATCAGTTTTTGATTTTGTTTTATAACTACGACGATAGTAACTATGCCAAGCGCCATCCTCATAAACTTTTTCGGAAATACCTGAACCCAACAATTCAACATTTAGAATTTTCCCGTTCGTGTCGCCACTTTTAATTTTGCTTATCATTGCTGACTCCGAAGGTTGCGCATAACATACCGTAATAAAAAGGCACGAAATTGCCAATAGAAAAAACTTTCTCATGATTTTAAATTTTAATTAATACTCTTTTTCATTTATATGGTCATTGCAAATATAGAAAAAAAATAAAAATTTACCTCTTTTTAAGATTAATTATTTTCAAATTAACTTGAAAAGAACATTTTAAGAGATTTGCTGCAAAGCCTAAAAACGATTAGAACGCAATCTTAAAACAACAAACTTTAGGCACAAATTTTGACTATGTTAATATAAACTTGAAAAACAAATTGAACATGTTTGCTCTCTGCAAGCAAAAAATTGATATTTTTGTCCATATATAAAATTTAAAAGAGAACTCATGAAAAGATTTTACAAATTGTTATTGCTCTCATTTGTTGCATTAACGTTATCTTTGGGATTAAATGCACAATCTCAAAATGGGAAAACCCCCGAAAGTTTTAAACATAACTTAAATCAAGAAGACTTAGATCATGTACAAATAAATCCACCTTCAATGGAATTAATAAGGTCGGAGGATTTGATTGATGAAAAAAACGGTCAAATGATGAAAATTGCAAGATTATTGCCTGTAGATTTGACTGTAGAAAACAGCGGTTCGTGGACTGATTTAGAAAATGGAAAATCTATTTGGCGCTTAAGATTATCGAGCGAAGGCGCCACTGCATGTGCTATCCATTTTGAAAGTTTTGCATTACCTCAAGGATCGGAGTTATTTGTTTATAGCACCGACAAGAGTGAAGTTTTAGGACCATACACTTCAAAAGACAACGACGATGGTGCACAATATGCTATCGGATTACTCTCAGGAAATGATGTTATTTTAGAGTATATTGCTCCTATGCAAAAGTCAATTACTGGAGAAATATCTATTGTTTATCCCGACATACATATTTTTGCATATTCTTATGTGTATCGCGGCTCTGAATTATTTGGGCTAAAAGAAAAAGATACAGGTTTTGGTGCATCTGATGATTGTCAGGTAAATGCAAACTGCCCCGAAGGCGACAATTGGAGAACTCAACAAAAAGGTATTGCTCGAATTTATGCAGTTGATGGTATGTCGGCAGGATACTGCTCCGGTACATTGATAAACACTACCCGAGGTGATCAAACAACATACTTTTTGACCGCAGATCATTGTGGTGGAGAAGCTTCTACAATAAGCCTAAACCAATGGATTTTCAGATTTAACTACGAAAGTGCAGGGTGTACTACTGGAAGCGAGCCAACATATAATAGCGTAACTGGCTGTTCACGCAAAGCTCGTGGTGCTTTAAACGGAGGCTCTGACTTCCTTCTACTACAACTTAATACAACAGCCACAAACATTAAAAACATTGGCGGTGTTTATAATGGTTGGAGTCGTTCAACAAGTGCAAGCACTAGTGGTGTTAGCATACATCACCCTAGTGGCGACATTAAAAAGATTTCAACTTATACCAGTACATTGGCAAGCTCTACATATAACGGTGGAACAGGAAACGTTGGTGCAACAAATGCTCATTGGCGGGTTTATTGGGCACAAACAGATACGAACCACGGAGTAACCGAAGGTGGATCTTCAGGTTCCCCAATTTTTAATAATAATGGATTAGTGGTTGGAACTTTATCGGGAGGACTTTCTTATTGCGATGCAACAAATCAACCCGACTTATACGGAAAAATGTCTTATCACTGGACATCAAACGGTTCTGATCCTAGTGAGCAACTTGCTTATTGGCTTGATCCTGATGATACAGGTGCAACAACATGTGATTATTTAGACCCTAATGCAATTGGTCTAATTGCAGAGTTTAGTGGATCACCAACGACTGTTGCTGCCGGAAGTCAGGTTAGTTTTACAGATATGTCAACAGGTGGAACGATAACCAGCCGTAGTTGGTCTTTCCCTGGAGGATCTCCATCAAGTTCTACAGCAACAAATCCTACAATAACTTACAATACACCAGGCACCTACAATGTTAGTTTAACAGTAAACACAGGAACAGAGACCGACACAGAAACAAAAACCGGCTACATAACCGTAACAAGTGGTGGTGGATTCTCCTACGATTTTGAATCATGTACCGATTTCGCTGTCGATCAATTTGCCCCTTGTACTACTCATGATGGAGATGCCTCGACTACTTATGGAGTAGATGGTGTCGATTTTAACAACGAAGGTTATACCGGAGCGTTTATGGCTTTCAACTCGACGACAACAACTCCTGCAAGTAGTGCCGACTGGCAAGCACATGGAGGGGTAAAACAGGGAGCATGTTTTGCCGCAATTTCTGCAGCGAATAACGATTGGTTTATTACTCCACAGGTTATTCTTCAAAACAACTCAAGCTTAAGCTTTTGGGCAAAATCTATAACAGATGAATATGGACTAGAAAGGTTTAAAGTTTTAATCTCAACAACTAACAACAGTACCGGAAGTTTCTCGGCAATCTCCTCCGGTAGTTTTATTGAAGCTCCACTTTCATGGACAAAATACGAATATAACCTATCGGCTTATGATGGACAAAATGTTTATATTGCAATTCAATGTATTTCTGACGATGCATTTGCTTTTATGATTGATGATATCATTATTGAAACTCAGGCCTCGGTTAAAGATAATGTTGCAAATGCAATACATATTTATCCTAATCCTAGTGATGGTATTTTTACTGTAAATTTACCCGAGACTGGCGCAAAAATAACAATTAGAAATTTACTGGGACAAGAAGTTAAAACAATAGTATCCAGCTCGACAAATACTAAAATTGACTTAAGCAATCAAAATACAGGTGTTTACTTTGTTGAAGTACAGCTTAAAGATGGCAGGTTTACTAAAAAGATAACTATTGAATAATATTTGAATTATTATAGACAGATTTATTATTTAAGGCGGATTTTATTCGCCTTTTTTTTATTTTTGCAGTATGAGAAAAGTAAAAAATGCTTTTATAAAAGCCTTACCCGATTATAATTGTTTTGCATGTTCACCAAACAATGAGCAAGGATTACACATGGAATTTTTTACCGACGATGAAACCGTATGGAGTGAATGGACACCAAAACCTCAATTTGATGGATGGACTGGTGTTGTTCATGGTGGGATTCAGGCAACACTTATGGATGAAACAAGTGAATGGTTTGTTTTTGTCAAACACGGACGCTCAGCGGTAACAATGGAGCTAAACTGCAAATATAAAAAACCACTCAGTTCTGTTATTGGAAAAATAAAAATTATTGCAAAAGAGATCTCATTTAACAGAAATATTTGTGAAATAGAAACTCATATTTTTGATTCAGAAAATCAGCTTTGTAGTCAATCCATTGGCAAATTCTATGTCTTTTCAGAAGAAGAATCCAAAAATAAATATTTTTTCCCTGGGAAGGAACAGTTTTAACCTGATTACAGAAAACGTTTAAAATCTCATTATAAGTTTTAGGTTTAGTCGCCTACCGGTAAGATAATTAGGCACTCCGTATTGCCAACCTCTGATGTCTTTGACATAAGTGTATGAGATCTCATTATTTATATCAAGCAAATTAAAAACTTCGAGACTTAACCAAATATTTTTAAAATGTCTGAAAGGGTTACCTTCGGGCAGTTGCTTATCATCGCCTTTAAGCTGTTTTGAAATTCCAATATCTACACGACGATAAGGACTAAAGCGTGGATACGGCTTATCTGTCTTCTCAACCGGTAAGCCTGTTCCAAAAAGTAAGTTAATAAATGCCTGCCATGTTTCGTGTTTAGGAATATAATCCTGAAAAAATATACCAAAATTTAATCTCTGATCGGTAGGTCTAGGAATCATTCCAAGAAAAACAGTATCAATAATACCAAGACTATCTCGTGACAAATAATAATCTCCGTCTATATCTTCCATAGTTTGTGATAAAGCAATACTGATCCACGATTCGGTTCCGGGAACAAACTCTCCATTAACTTTTGCTTCGATTCCGGTTGAGTATCCATGAGAGATGTTTTCTCCATAATACCTAATTCTCACATTATCAACATCGTAAGGGATTAAGTTGTACATGTACTTGTAGTAAACTTCTGTAACAAGTTTAAATGGTCGATTCCATGCTTTAAACTCATAATCACTGCCTAAAACCACCTGATATGAAGATTGTGCTTTAATATCACGATTTAGAGTACCATCCAAACGACGCACCTCTTTAAAGAATGGTGGTTGATGATACAATCCTGTCGAAAATCTAAAAACAATATCTTTCTTCCAATTTGGCTTAAATCCGGCACTTAATCGAGGACTAATAAGAAACTCATTATTAAAATCCCAGTAATTAAGCCTAATTCCACCACCCAATGATAATTCACTACTATCAAATTTTATATGATAATAATCTTGAACAAATGCATTAAATCTATTACTAAAAATATCTATTTCACTTATATCTGTAAAGAAAAGCGGTACCAAATCTCTGTTTGCAGGCGAATCTCCCATAGGATATGGCATTGAATAGCCTGCCGAGTCGATCATATTCCACTCATGCACACTGTAATCAAATGTTTCGTAATTATATTGCGCTCCCCAAGTAAGGTTGTGATCGTTTATCTCGTAATCGGAAATATACTTTGCCGAAATAATATACCCCTCTAAGTAATTTCGTGCATGATTCAAAAATGACCCAACGCCAATATTTGCAACACTATCTCCAAGGTTATCGGAACCAAGTTGTTTATCTAGTTCATTAAGAAAATACTGACCCAAAATATCGAAAGTTTCTTGTTCCTGAGTATAATACCCCGACAAGATAAATTTCATAGTATGGTCTTTTGTTGGCTTATAAGTTCCTGTAAAAGCAGCTGTTGAATTTGCAAATTTATCCAATTCCTGACCTTCAAAATACATCATTATCTTAAGAGCCTCGTTTAGTGTTCCCCATGATGTTTCGCGGTCTTCGGGAATAAAGTTATAAGAATTATTGCTAACATTTCCTAAAAAAGAGAGCTCAAAATCGTCGGAAAAGTCGTAGGTTAAATAAGCCTGAAAATCGAGATATGTAGGATCGTAACGGCCCATCATATCCATTGAGCTTAAAAGATACTTGGTAGTTTTATATCTTAATCCTGTATTGTATTTAAAAAGATGATTTTTACTCGTTCCTTCGAGATGTAAATTTGTGCCCAATAAACTTGCAGTTGCGCTACCACCAAACTCCTTAGGCTTGCGGTACTTAATATCAAGCACCGACGACATTTTATCTCCATATTTTGCATCAAAACCCCCGGCCGAAAAAATGATTGCTGATACCATATCAGAGTTAATAAAACTTAAACCTTCTTGCTGCCCCGATCGAACAAGCAAAGGTCTGTATATTTCGACATCGTTAACAAAAATTAAGTTCTCATCAAAATTTCCTCCCCTCACATTATACTGACTGCTAAGTTCGTTATTTGAGGAGACAGCCGGAAGCGACTTTAGAATATCCTCAAAACCGCCAACTGTGGGTATATTCATTGAAATTTCCGGATTTAGCCGTGTAGCGGGTACAAATCTATCTGATTGGGCTCCAATATTAGCCTCGGGTAGCACAGTATAATCTTCTTTAAGAAAAACCTCAATCTTGCTATGTTGACTAGGTTTCAAAATAAAATACTGCGAATATGTCTGATAACTCAAGTAAGAAATTTCGAGTATAATTTCGGTATCCGAAGGTATTTCAATCTCAAAATAACCTTTTTTGTCTGTTGCCGTGCCAATAGCTTTATCCTTAACGCTAACATTTGCAAAATGAATAGGCTTTTGTTTAGCATCATAAACATAACCTGAAATACGAGCATTTTGAGCATACATAACTGCACTCAAAAGGGTAAAAATCAATATTAAACGACTACACTTTACTATCATAAGTTACTTAAAACAAGATTATAACTTAAAGCCGGCAAATATATTGTTTTTATCATTAATTTTTCTTATTTATTTCAGGATAAACAATGCGTGAGTGATAGATTGTACTAATTTTATCTGCAAATATCTTTTTAGCAGATGTTATTTGCTTCATAGTAATATCTACATTGTCATATTGTCCGTCGGCTAATTGGGAATCGATTATTGAAGCGACAATTTTTTCGATAGATTCCGGTGTATAGGACTTGAGTGTACGTGACGCTGCTTCAATCGCATCTGCCATCATCATTACAACAGTTTCTATGCTATTGGGTTTTGGTCCCGGATATTTAAAATTCGTGATATTTGGAGTTCGATCGGGGTTTTGATTAACCCATGTATTATAGAAGTATTTTGTAAGGCTTGTGCCATGATGAGTTGTAATAAAATCAATTACCTGGGCGGGCAGGTTAAATTTCTTCGCAAGACTCGCACCCGAGTTAACATGCGAAATAATCCTCTGTGCGCTTTCCTCAAGGTCGAGATTATCGTGAATATTAGCTCCACTTTGATTTTCGATAAAATAATCGGGATGCTCCGACTTGCCTATATCATGATACAAAGCTCCTGTACGAGCAAGCAGATAGTTTCCGCCAAGCTCACGAGTTACAGACTCTACAAGATTAGCAACCTGAATAGAATGCTGAAATGTCCCGGGCGATTTCTCGGCAAGCTGTCGCAATGCAGGATTGTTAGTATCGCTAAGCTCCATTAGCGTAAAATCAGATAAAAATCCAAAAATTTTCTCATACAAATATACAATTGGAAGATAAATTATTATTAAAACAGAGCTTATTCCGAAAATATATACTTCGTTAGACATCAAGTCGGCAAAATCGCCTTGCTTCATAAATATAAAACCAAAATGCAAAACCAAATATGTAGCAAAAACATACAATGCCGAGATAAATATCTGACTTCTCTTACGAGTGTTGCGAAGACTAAACATAGCGACTAAACCAGTTAGCGTTTGAATAAAAACAAACTCAAAACTGTTAGGAGCAAAAAATCCGGCAATCAAAACAGAAAATAAATACACAATAAACGACACATTAAACTTATAAAATGTGTAAAGCAAAAGCGGAAACAGAGTATATGGTATTACATTTATTGAAACATTGGTATATTTAAAAACTACTAACACACTACCTATCATTAACAGCATCTGCAGTGTAAAAAAAGTATTCGCTTTAAAACTGTTTAGCACCTTTCTGTCATGGTTATAAAGATATAAAAACAAAACAAAATAAAGGGACAAGAATAATAATGCGACACCAAAACTTATTATGTAATGGTTGACCTCCGAATCGTCAGCCTCTACTTCTCTTTTTAATGATAGTAATACCTTATTCTCATACTCGCCTACAATGCTCCCTTTGAGGATAATCAATTCGCCTTTTTGCACCATTCCTCGCGATGTGGACACTTCATCTAATTGATTCTGCAAAATATTATCACTCATATTCTTATCGTAGATAATATTGGCCGTCGGCAGATTCTCCTGTAAATAATCTCTGAATATAAATCCAAGGAGCGAGTCAACAGAGTTTAATCCCGATTTTTCATAAACAGACAAAAAGCCTTCCTGAACATCATTTAATATCGAAAATGAAGAAGAGAACTGAAGTTTACTAATCTTTCCGTTATAAAGGTAAAATCTGAATTTCGCAGGATCAGAAACGGTATCAGGTAGTTCGACAACCCCTTTTACATACTTATCATGCAAAAAATTATCAGCAAAAATTAAAAACAATTCAACTTTCTTGTCGAGCAGATTTTTCTCAAAACCTGTAATCTCGAGACTATCATAGTGTATTGCAATATTTGACTCCCAGAACACACTCAAATCTGACACATAATTATCGGTATAAAGTTTTTTTACAACAGTATCGTCAATAAAATAAGGAATGAAATTTTGTACAATGCTATCACGCTCTGCTTTTATCTCTGATTCTGATTTATATACAGGAAAATCGAAAGGAGCCATTAAGTCGTTATGCAACCATGGACTACCCTGAGAAAATGAATATTGAAACTTTTTATCCTTCGGAAAAATATATACAACAAATGCAACACTGATTAAAAACAACAGAATTGCATACATTATCACCGAATACTTTTTGAAATTCATTACAAAATTTTTTGTAAAGATAAAAAAGTTGGTACATAGTTTATCCCAAAATCTTAAAAAAATAGAAATTTCACGACTTACATCCTTATAGAAACAATGAATTATTTAGTTTTTATAATGTGCAAAGACTTTAAACCCTGATTATGTATTAAAAAATATATTACGGCTGTATACCCCTTTGAAATCAGGCATTACATTGTATTTCTCTCAATAACCGTACTGATTAGTACGCTTATTTCGTGAAACACCTGATTTCTGTGGGATTAACAGCCTCATGACGAAGTCTTAATACATAATCAGGGTTAAAAACAATTTACATTGTATTGTTAAAAAAAATATAAAGTAATCGAACTTAAACCAATTAAAGTACTTAATTTTGAGTTTGTAAAAAGTGCATCAATGAAAATTGGAATTTGTGAAATAGCCTATATCCCATTAAGAGGTGGAATGTCGCATAAATCGGAAATGGTGAGTCAAATACTATTTGGCGAGATATATGAAATAACTATACACCGTAGCGATTGGTCAAAAGTGAGACTAATCCACGACAATTACGAAGGTTGGATAGACAGCTCAATGATTAAAAATATAGAAGAGGTTGAGGATCTTGATAAAGATTATATTTTTAAACATCAGGTTTGTAAAGAGAATACAACACTTTCTTGTGTTTCTGAAAAAGGAAACATGTCAATACCCACAGGATCAATTATTCCATTAAAACTTAAAGATGCCCTGGAGTTTAGTATTGGAGACAACAAATATAAACTGGAAACTCCTTGCACTAAAAACAAAACTAAAGACAAGCGAAAAATAATATCTCAAAAAGCTATTGAAATGTTAAACACTCCATATTTATGGGGTGGTCGTACAGAGTTTGGTATCGATTGTTCGGGATTTAGTCAGCTTCTATACAGATTGGCAGAAATAAATATTCCCAGAGATGCGTCAAAACAAATTAGTATAGGACACACTTTAAATTTCCTTTCCGAAGCACAGGCTGGCGATTTAGCATTTTTTGATAATGACGAAGGAGAAATTGTACATGTAGGAATAATTCTCGATGGTTCCCAAATAATTCATGCATCCGGTAAAGTACGCATTGACACAATTGATCATCAGGGAATATACAACAAAACCATAAAACGATACACACATAATCTTAGAGTAATTAAATCTCTCATCCACAATTAGCAGTACAATATCTCTGCTCTAACTTGTATATTCATGAACTATAAAGTTCAATATCACGATCTGAAATCGTAGATTTAGGCATGTTTTTACCAATTAGAAGTCCGTTCGTATCATTTAGTGTATAATTCTTTGCAGGAAATGAGGTTTTTTTAATATTTGTGGCAAAATGAGCCAAATAAAATTATGATAAAAAAACGTAAGGTTTCAATTCTGGGAGGTTTTTTAAATGGAATCGAGAAAGTTGGAAATGCACTCCCTCACCCTGCCCTTCTTTTTGCAATTTTTGCTGTTACGGTTTTGATTCTTTCAGCCATATTCAGCTCCATGGGAGTTAGTGTTTCGCACCCCGGAACCGGTGAGGAAATAAGAGTTGTAAATCTTTTTGACAAGGAGCATTTACACGACATCATCACAAAAATGGTAAGTAATTTTACCGATTTTGCTCCACTTGGCATTGTGATTGTGGCTATGCTTGGGATTGGCTTAGCAGAACGTTCGGGGTTAATAAATGCTCTAATCCGCAAACTGGTTTTAGCAGCACCTGCAAAACTCTTAACCTTTGTATTGGTATTTGCGGGTATTATGTCAAACATGGCCTCGAGTGTAGGTTACGTATTGCTTGTACCTTTGGGTGCAATTATTTTTATTGCTGCAGGTCGTCATCCTATTGTTGGAATGGCAGCAGCATTTGCCGGAGTTTCGGGTGGTTATAGTGCAAATCTAATTCTTGGAACAATTGACCCACTTTTGGCAGGATTATCAGAAGAAGCTGCACATATTATTGACCCCAGTTATCATGTTAACCCAACAGCAAATTATTATTTTATGATTGTCAGCACATTCTTGATTGCATTTGCAGGAACATGGGTTACAGAAAAAATTGTAGCACCTCGTTTTGGGAAATATAAAGGAGAAGTTTCCGAGGAAGATAGAAAAATAGAAAAACTAACTAAAGAAGAGCGCAAAGGTATGCGTTGGTCATTATATGTTACAATAGTTTTTGGAGGGATTATTTTGGCAGGCTTATTACCTGCAGATGGGATTTTACGTGGAAACGATGGTAGCTTGTTAAAATCACCAGTTCTCGATGGAATTGTTGCACTACTTTTTATTTGGGCAGCACTTTGTGGTCTTGCATATGGTATTGCAACAAAAAAGTTTAAAAATGACAATGATGTAATGAATGGAATGGCAGACTCAGCCAAATCGCTGGGAGCATACATTGTACTCGTGTTTTTTGCAGCTCAATTTGTTGCTTACTTTAATTGGAGTAATTTGGGTTTAGTTATAGCTGTAGAAGGAGCAAACGGTATTATGTCGCTGAACCTCGGGCTAATTCCACTAATGATACTATTTGTTCTATTATCAGGAACCATTAACCTTGTAATGGGTTCGGCATCGGCAAAATGGGCACTACTTGCCCCAATCTTTATTCCAATGTTTATGTTACTTGGATACTCTCCCGAATTAACTCAGGTTTGTTATCGAATAGGCGACAGTGTGACAAATATTATTTCACCTATGATGAGCTTTTTCGCCTTAATTATTGCATTTATTCAAAAATATGATAAAAAAGCAGGTATCGGAACTGTTGTTGCTACGATGATGCCATACTCTATCGTTTTCTTTTTTGTTTGGACTTTAATGTTAGTAATCTGGCTTTGGATTGGTTTGCCATTAGGTCCGGCAGGCCCTTTAACGTATCCGGCATAGCTTTCGACTAAATCTATTATTAAAAAATATTCACTTTGCAATTTAGCATAATTCTAAATTAGCTCGAAAAATAGCTAAAACAAAAACATTTTGATATATTAGATGTTTCTTAATCAAACACGATTGTTAAACCAAAAAAACGTTAAAGACATGATTGAATTGCCAAAATTACCTTATGAAATGAATGCATTGGAACCTAATATCAGTGCAAAAACGGTAGAATTTCATTACACAAAACACCATCAAGGTTATGTTAATAAGCTTAACGGACTGATTGAGGGAACAGAGTATGCAAACAAATCGCTGGAAGAAATAATTAAAACTTCTGAAGGTGGAATTTTCAACAATGCTGCTCAAGTATGGAACCACACATTTTATTGGGAAGGTTTCTCTGCAAATCCGCAAAAAGAACCGACAGGAAAACTTGCAGAAATGATAAATGCCAAATGGGGTTCTTTTGAAAAACTTAAGGAAGAGTTTTCTAATGCTGCTGCAGGATTATTTGGTTCTGCTTGGGCATGGTTGGTTATTGATGAGTCAGGAGAATTAAAAATAGTTGGAACATCTAATGCAGGTACTCCATTAACAACAGCCGAGAAACCTCTTTTAACTGCCGACGTTTGGGAACATGCATATTATTTAGATTATCAAAATCTTAGACCAAGTTATTTGGCAAATTTTTGGAATTTGGTTGATTGGAAAAAAATTGAAGAAAGACTATAAAAATCGAGCCTGCTTTTGCAGGCTTTTTTATGCAAAAAATATTTCCAATTATATTAATTAGGTGCTACTGAACCTTTACGCACAACTTTACGCTTCGATTTCTGTAAATCCAACA
Organism: Bacteroidales bacterium; assembly: GCA_016937855.1. Classification (GTDB taxonomy): domain Bacteria; phylum Bacteroidota; class Bacteroidia; order Bacteroidales; family ML635J-15; genus Bact-19. The sequence goes on from JAFGVU010000025.1 coordinate 44,782, forward strand.
ACTTTCTCATATTACGATGAAAATCATTGACAATTTTTTTATGGAAATATGGATAAATCCATTTATCGCGAAAATCTGAGTCGCTTTTAAAATAGCTTGTGTGTATAATCTTTGTATTAAAATCTCCTGCTTTAAGAAATTTTATTTGCTGTACACCACTTGATTTATTTCCTTCGATATAACTAAACTCTATAACTCTATCAACCGAATCTACAGTAATAATTTCGAATGCAACAGGTAAGTTATAAATACCTTTCATGACTTTTAGATTCAGAAAATAAACCTGTCCTGTAAAAACGCCATCAATATCATCGTTATTGTATGAAATTTTATTAGGGAATTTTTGCAACAACACGCCAAACGTCACCTTTCTCGCATTCCATGAGCAAGAAGGATTTTCAGATATATAGCCTTGCCAGATATCATCGAAATTCCCTTTTAAATAAAAAATCATTTCGTTTTTGGAGAAAGATGTAAGATTTTTACCTGAGTTACAAGAGGGTTTTATGTCAGTAAATAATATTTTATCTTCAGAAATTTGAGTCTCAATATATTTCCTTATCTTTTTTTGTCTTATTTGGTCCAGATTGATATCATTGAGCCTAAGCTGGGCGAATGATTGCATTTGAACGCAAAAAACCGAAATCAAAAAAACACACTTCAAAACAATCTTCATAAAGATAAAATTTGTTCGCCCAAAAATACGAAATTTATCCAAAGCAACAGCAAATTAAACTTTTTTCTATTATCCGGCAAAACAGATGGAAACAATTCATCTAAACATAAGGGAATAAAAATATATTATATCTTGCTATTCCACAAACGCTTCTACTTCGGTTTTACGACTTTGAACATGAGTTTTTAGTTGAATAAAAGCATTACTAAAATCCGCATCTGAATTAAGAAAAGAATATGATTCTATTTCTCCTTCTGCTCCTACAACATAAGGTTCTATTAGATTAAAGTATTTATCATATTCCGATTGCATTAACGATGGTTCAAATACTGAGTTTACAAATTGTTGAAGATAGTCTTTATATTTTTGTTGATACTCGGGCACATCGATAAGATATGTTATTAATGGCCATTGACTATCGACCTCTGACAACTGCAAAGACAATGCACTATTAACGCCACCATCTTCCTGCAAAGCTTCATTATTGTCCCAGGGAATCCACTTTAGCAAATTATCAGTTGGATCATTATAAAGATAATAATTATGAGTCATGCGCCCATAGGTGTCCCAATTTTGCATTACAGTATTTGCTGCCAACCATTTTAAAAAATAATCTACATCTAATATAGATTCCAGATTAGCCATCCACTCGTTTAAATTATTTGTTCTTGAGTTATCATGCAAAATTTCATACAATGATTCCACATCACTCCAATCAGCAATAGACTCATTAGTTTTTTTATCAAAGTCACTAATATTAAAAGATCCATAAGAAAAGGATGCTCCTTGATTTTCAGGTTTGTAACAATTCCCTGTATCAGACCCAAACTGATTCTTTAACATGGTATCAAAAACAATTTCGACCATTGTATAAAGTCCAAAATACACCGGTCCTTCTCCATAATCGATATATAACCTGCAAAATGAAGTATGTGCAGCATTGATTCCAAACTTTCGAAACAAATCTGAGGCAACTTTTTCGCGAACAAAAGACATATCTCTAAAATTATTCCCAAGAGATAACTGCTGAAAGCCATAAAATGTTTGTCCGGTAATTTGAGGATAATCGTCTGAGAAATGATCAAACTCCAAACGAAAAGGAAGTTTCAGTATTCCTTGCTGATAAGCACTCCTAAGACTTGAATTACCTTTAAATCTGATTCCGACATAATACCACTCGATTCCATTATGAAACACAGAGCATGGAACATATATAGGATTCTCATCAGATGTTTCCATAACAGGTTCTTGTAAACCCGACTGTGGCGGCAAACCTCCCGGAGGTGGACCTGGAGGCATTCCCGAAGGCATTGGATCGCCTGTTGCTCCTACTAATGTTTCAAGATCGTCGAGCATCATATCCCAATAAGCGGGATTAATTACAATATCTAAACGCTGAACCTTATCATCGTTAAATATTTCATCATAGTTTGGCAAAGCAGAACTACCATGTGTAGCAGCATTCCAATCGGAAAGTCCTTCTCCGCCGATAAAAACCTGCTCCTTATAGCATGATCCGTTAAGCATAAGAAGCGCGATCAAAGAGATAAATATACTTTTAGTTTTCATGAGTAATAATTTATTTTAACAAATCGCCAAAATCATACTTATAAGATATTCCGAAGACATAAAATGTCTGCGGGTAACTTAATGAAAGTGATTTATCTATCTGGTAGAAAAACTCAAGTTCTCCATATTTTTTTAAATTATAGTCTGTGCCTAATCGAAATCTAATATTATCATAATTAGGCAAAGTAAATTTTTCGTATTGCTTAAAAAGTTCTACGCTAAAAACCGGGTCTAACTTCCAATTTTTGATTTTATATTCACTTTGTAATTTTATTCTGTATGTGTGACGAGGATAGTCCCCCATTTCAAAAGTCTCACCAATATCATTATGATTTTGGTATCGAAATCGTGCCGTAAGACGAAAACTCTCAAGTGATTGTTTGTAGATTAAATCAAAATTGTAACGATGCTCTTTATCACTTAATAATTCTTTATTTCTATCATCAATATAGCGATAACCAGCACCTAGGAATAATTGCTTTGGTATGATCGCAAATTTTAAAGAGGCTTCCGAAAAATAGCTATCAAGAACAGAAGAATTCTTTTTTAAACGCAATTGTTCTTCGATACCAAAACTAAATCTTTCGCCTAATTTTGCATCAAGTCCAACTGATGACCATGTTTGAAAATCCCTGACAACAACACTTGATTGCCCAAAACAAAAACCAAAATACACAAAAACAAATACCATAAAAATGGTAAATCTCCTACTATTTTTTTTAAACAAAAGACTCATAAATGCGAATGTTTATTGCTAAAATACAAAAACTATTAATAATAACCTAAAAGAATGTAAGTTTCAACATATTCTCACGACGATTGACTAAATTACGCCGTTTTTTTAAGATATTCAAACTTTTTGATATCTTTACATTTGAAAAGTAACCATTATGGCACCAAATCAAACATTAACAGACACTCTGATAACTTTTACGCCTTTGGCTATGTCTGTTTTATTTGCCTTACTTTTACTTTTCATAAAATCTAAAAAAAGCTTATCGGATATTTTACTAAATATTTTTATTATTTTACTTGCAATAATTCAGCTTGAATTTTTTCTTGTAAACTCCGGAGAAAAAGAAGTTGCATTGCGAATGCTGATTTTATTCACACCGGCTTTTCAATCACTTCCAATTATTAAATACCTTTACATCAAGTCATTAAGTAGTTTAGAACCCATTTCAAAAAGAAGTTGGTTGCATTTTACTCCTTCCATTTTAAGTTTAATATTGTTATTGATAATAAATCTGTTTCTCAATGATTTTATTAAACAAGATGCATATTGGAATTTACTAATCGTTTTGATAATAGGATTCACATTGGTTTTAAACCTTATTTACATTCCAAAATCAATAATTGTTTACCGTAAACATAAAATTAGTTCAGGCAATCTGTTTTCGTATCAAGAAGGTGTCGATTTAAAATGGATGAGATTGAGTATTGTTGGTTATATTTTCTTCTTTGCATCGATTGCAATAATTGAAATCTTTGATTTTCCGGGCGACTCTTTCTTTTTACCAATTGTTTATTCTCTTTATCTTTTTTACCTTATTATTAATGGACTAAAGCAAAAGCCTATTTATAATGTTTTAACCAGGACACTAACCTTTAAACACGTAAAATCTGACATTGAATTCGAAAAAGTAAAAGAGTTCATAACCAAGGAGTCAACTCAAGACATTGACAAATACAAAACCTCATCATTACAAGACAATGAGAAAATAGCTGAGATTGCAAATTCATTAACCCATTATCTTGTCACGACAAAAGCCTTTTTAAATCCGGGACTTAATCTCATGGATGTTTCACGACAATTGGGAATAAATTACAAATATATTTCTCAAGCTATCAACATCCATTTTCGAAAGAACTTTATAAGGCTAATTTCAGAATACAGAGTTGAAGAGGCGAAACAAATGATATCTGATCCATCAAAAGCTGATATAACTTTAGAAGCAATTGGAGAACTTTGTGGCTTTCAGTCTAAATCAACATTTTATTCTGCATTTAAAAAAATAACGGGAAAAACTCCCTTACTGTTTAAAACTGAGACAGCTAGTAAAAATTCAATTTAAAATAAATCGAAGTAAAAAAAGAGCCCGTAATGGGGTTTACGGGCATCTTTCGAGGAATTTGAGAGGAGAGAAAATGTTTGTTTATGCCTTTTTCACGATTTTCTGATTATAGACTTGTGTACTATTTACTATTCTTAGATTATATATTCCATCTGACAAATGCTGCAAATCTAGATTTAAAGAGTTTATTCCCTTATCCAATTCAATATTTTTTAAATACACCACACGTCCTAATTCATCAAAAATCTGAACTTCAACAACTTTAATGGACACATCAGCATCAAAACTTACGGCTAAGCTATTACTAAACGGATTTGGAAAAGCAGTAATAGCAAGTTTTGAGTTTTCTCGCTCAACTGCCACGATATTAGAATAAGTGTACAAGCCATCAAAATCTACTTGCTTAAGTCGATAATATGTGATTCCGCTCAAAACATTTTCGTTAATATACTTATAATTTGTGGGTTGGCTAGTAGTTCCTTGACCATCAATCTTTGCAATCTCATAATAATTCTTCAGATTTTCAGATTTTTCAACAACAAAGTAATCATTGTTTACTTCCGAAGCAGTTTCCCAGATTAAAACATCGTTTTCATTTTCGGTATAAACCTCAAACAATGTTAACTCAACCGGCAATACGTCTTCATTGCTGTTTGGACCTGTACCGACAGCATAAGTTCCGCCTGAAAACCCGGAAATATCAGCTAACTCAACGTAATTAATTCCATTTGCGGTTGTTAAATCATCACCAATTACAGTTAATGAATATGCATCAGTAATTAATTCCGCCGTTGTCATACTAGACAAATTAAGCACATCACCATCATTTGACTTAAACCAACGAGCTTCGCGGATGTAGTTATGGTCATAAGAATTTGTATTTATCCCACTTGAATTAGTTCCATTTAGGAAATCATCTGTTATATCGTCCAATAGAGCCTTTTCTGCCACAGGATAATAAAAACGAATGCGAACCGGATTTGTAAGTCTGCCTGTAACATCATTATAATCTGCACCTATTGCATCGACACTCCAGCTGCGACGTAGAGTATGAGTAGAATATTCCGAATTGCTTGCTGTACTCAAATAATCGTCATCGGAGGCTGCAACACTAATTTCTACTGTTGCATCAAAATCGTTACTGTTTTTATATATTGAAAAGATAAAATCGTGAGGATTTGCTGCAGTAGAATAATGAGTCCAACCGTCAACTTCGCAAAATGCAGTTGCTTCGGCAGTAGTACCATCTGACACATAGGTAAAATTATTGTCTAAAACAGTAACAATCCGAGGACCGAGTATTCCGGCGCAAGTTGCATTAGCTAAATCCGAAAAATCTGTATATGTCATGCCCTGAGTCAGATTAGAGATTAAAACAGGATCGTTTGTACTTAATGCATAAGCTTCATAGGTTCCTGCACTGCTATAATCAGCAAGACCAAAACTACCGTCGGAATTAAAATCTGTAATTGTACCTGTTGCTTGATCAACAAGAATATAACGAAGTTCGTATCCTGCGCTAGTTGTATAATCCTGAACAGCAATTTCTATTGGATTGCCCAAACAAATGTCGTCGGGAGAACAAACACTTATTGCCCTGTCAAAATATGCTCCACTCATTTCAAAACAATTTCCATTATCCAAATTATAAGTATTCAGATTTGTCCACGATTGCCCAACTGCAAGTTCGCTAGGCTGAGTACCTTCATAATTGACGGCATAAATAAAATATGATCCAACATCCACAACACCAAAATTACCATCAGCATTTATCGATAAGATATTGCCTTGCGTACCGGAATTATCTTCGACCAAAATATATTGCTGTGTATATCCCATGTCGCTGGTATATCCGGCAGATTCAACGGCCACCGTTCCAAAAAAATCGCACTGACTGTATAACCCATTAGCAAAAGCTATAAGTACCAAAATCAGAATAATATGTAAATTAATTTTTTTCATAATTTCAGATTTTGAATATTAATACTGCCATGTTCCGGGATTTGCAATGCAGACATCGGCACAGCTTAAAGAAATCTCGAACTGCCCCTCGGCAGCACCATCTCCGTCAACATAAATATAATAGTCGGTACCATTTGCTGCTGTAAATGTGTAAGTTGAAGTGGTTCCTGTTCCGCTGTCATCATCTCCACCAACACAAACCAGAGAGCCACAAGTACCTGAAAAAATGTTGATTTGCGTATCAAAGTTAGTACCTGCATTATCGGTTGAAATAGTCACCTCCTGGCCTGTTCCTGTAAATTGATACCAAATTCCTTTTTCTGCTGTTCCTCCTCCACTACAAGCAGTTGGAGCATCAGTATCTGTTGCTAAAATATTGCTAGCAATGTCACTATCTCCGCATGTTAAGACCAATGCATCGGCACATTCATCATTATCAGGAGTAATTACAACACCCGACACAGGCTCAAAATAATAATCACATAAATCACCAGCCCAACCGTCTATTCTGATGTAATAAGTGTCTCCAATTGTAAGTCCTGTAAAATTCCAGGTTCCGGTTATATTTTCTCCGGTTGGATTTACGCAACTTCCGGGCAATTCAGTTAAACTACCACAAACCCCACTAAATACTACTAATTGTATTCCAGAGCTTATTGGCTCACAATCTCCAACAGTAAAACTCATTTCAACATCTTCGTCCCCTGCAATAAAACGCATCCATGAGTCATTTTCAATTGTACCGCAACCCGCTGGACTTCCAGCACTAGCAGTATATGCACAATTAGTACTTCCTGTAAAAGGCTGGGATAAATCAATTAGAGGAGCATCAGCACATTCGTCTGTTGGTAAAGAGAGAGATTCATTACAAATATCACATTCTTCAAAAGTCTCAGAGAAACCTCTGCAAGGATCGGCAACATCCTCAACAACAACAACAGACTGTCCCGACAAACCGCTAATTGTATAAGTTCCCAAACCAACATTTGAGTGATATGTTGTTGCCCCAATGCTAATATCAACACCTGTACTCCCATCTAAATCAGAAACAATAACCTCGACATCATAAGTAGAAAAATCTCCAGAGCAAGTTCTGCTCATTGATCCTGTAGGTCCATCAGGACTTTGGACAATGCTTATATCGTCAATAATAACATAAAAATCACCGGCTACCCACTCTGCTTCAATTCTCACATAAACATCATCACCGCAATCGGGAGTGAAAGTATTAAAAGTATATGTATTACAAACTGCAGAGGACAAACTATTTAAGGTATTCAAAGTGTTCCATGTAGAGCCATCGGTTGACCAATAACCGGTAAATGTACAATCGCCGGCATTAATAGCGCCATAAGGGCTATTAAAATCGATAGCTTTTCCATCAAAACTAAATGTTACAGCTGTACCATTCGACTGACCAATAATGGAGCTGGTTAAATATTCGTATATATCACTACTATATAAATTATCACGCATTGATGCTGTATTACAAGCATGAGTTGTAGTAAATGATGCTTCATTTAATGTCCATGTAACATCACTTTGCGTACATGGTGAGCTAGTGCATCCGGTAAAACTTGTTGAATAATTAAACTGTGCCTTAATTACTTGTGATGACCAACTTATAAGCACAAAAACTAATATAATTTTAACTATTGCTTTCATAGTCTATTGTTTTAAGCGATTTATAATTTGGATAACTTCAGACTCGCTAATACAGATTGCCTGCTCCCCAACAGACATTTTGCTAAAATCTTCGTCTGAAATAACATCCTTTATGCTGATGTTTTTCTGCTTATAAATCTCAGCAACAACCTTCTCAGTTAAAACATCGTCACCATTAGTTAATTCATTTACTTTTAGAATCATCGGACTGATAGTTCTCGGAGTTCGATAGCTCACAACAGCAGATGGCTCCATTACTGTTGATTTTTGATTTTCGACATTTTGTTTGTCAGACAAGGTATTTTGCGACTGTGCAAAAACACAGTTTACCAATAATAATTGCGCAGTAATAACTGCAATTGTGATAATAATTTTCATCTCTCAAAAGTTTTAAATTCCTGAGGCAAAAATACGGTATCGTATCCACAGGGTCGGTCTTAATTCGTGAATATGGAGTACGGATTTATGAATTTATTGTAATGAGAAGATTAAAAAATTATAAAATCTTGATTATAAAAAAACATAAAATGCTTTTTAAGGCATTTGTTTTCCTAAAAACCAAAACAATACTGAAAAGCTTAACATGTAATTGATAGTATAAATTTTCATTTGTATAGTTTTTTCGAGCAGTTTTACCCATTTCCTTCTTTTGCTCTATTTTCCAGGTCTTTCAAGCTTTCCAGATAGTTTTTTTTCTGCATCTGCACGATTGTAAATTACTTCGACTGCCGTTTGGACATGTAACGCATAATGTATTTTATTCTGTACTTTCTTAAAAAACTCAACAGACACATCAGATTTTGGGTCGTAATCAATACTTGTTGCGTAAATATCAAGTACCTGACGATAAAAGACTTTCTCCGAAGCCCTGATATCGCGGATTCGTTGCAGCAATTCTTTCCAATAACCGCCACCGCCCAGGTTTTTTAGTCTTTCATCGTCCATTGCAAAAACTTTTCGGATATACTCATTTAGTCGTTTGGTTGCCCAAATCTGTCATTATACCAGGCAAAAAAACTTCCCATTTTTTTTCAATCAAAATGCCTCAAAAACAAAAACATTTCGGTATTATAATTTCCAAAATCCTGATTTATCGCTACCAATTCTCTCGATGATTCGCATTTTTTTAAGTTCCTGAATGTGCCTCTTTATGGTTGTAGTAGAACATCCTATTTTATCTGCAAGCTCGCTATAATTTGCCTTTGGATTTTTCTTTAACCATTGCAAGATACTAATTTTTACAGGGTCATTTACAGGGTCATTTACAGGGTCATTTACAGGGTCATTTACAGGGTCATTTACAGGGTCGTTTACAGGGTCGTTTACAAGGTCATTTACAAGGTCATTTACAAGGTCATTTACAGGTTCAACAAACCGAACATGCATTTCTCTATTTCTCAAAGCATGGTTTTCGATGTGCAACAAGTTTTCGAAGAATCGCATTAAAAACACATTAGTAGTGTGAATATTCTTCGTATAATTCTTGTAATTAGCTCTTACCAAAGCATTTCTGAAATACATTGAATGCTCTGCAAATAAATTATTGTTTACTTCAAAGCCAAATGTACGCAAATATTTTATTAAAAAAACTGCAGTTGTTCGGGTATTGCCTTCTCCAAAAATGTGAATTTGCCAAAGAGAAGAAATGAAATTTGCTATGTGCTGTAAAACTTCTTGCTGACTTAATCCTTTATAGCTAAACTTTTTTTCTTGTTCAAAATCATATTCCAAAGTAGCTTTTAAGCTATCAGCACTTCCATATAGAACAGTTTCTCCATCCAATACCCACTCTTGTTTGGTAATGTTGTAATCGCGAATTTTACCCGCAAACTTGTATATTCCCAAAAATAACCTACGATGAATAGCAATGTATTCTGCCGGCGAAAACGTAAATGATTGTTCGCTCAGAATTTCTGCAATTCGCATAGAAACTTTATCTGCTTCTTCAGTTCTGTCCTCACTAATTTGAGTCGGTTGCTGTTTATAATATGTTTCAATGCGCTCTTTAACTTCAGCAATACTAATATCGCCCTCTATATTTTGTCTAGCAGTTGCTATGAGATAGTTAGAAGGTTTTAGACCATCAACCTCTTGTAAGCCAATAGCTATTTTCCAAAGCTTTGCCTTTTCTGATTTTCCAGGTTCTCCCTGCCGCAAATATTCTTCAAAATTATCCATTAGCCATTTTATATCATTTTTCAAAATTAACCAATATTTTTAAACATCAACTAAAATCAATCTTAAAATATCGTGCAAAAAAAAAGGACAAACCCAAAGGCCTGCCCGTTTTATTAAAATATTGCGATTTAGCTTACGCTTTTCTTTGTAGCTGTTTATCAACTTTGAGAGGATATTGGTCTTTACTACAAATTCGTTCACACTGATTTTGAAACTATTCAATTATGATTTAGTTCTAATTGTGGCGAATTCGCCACAATTAAAATCCGGATAATTCACTTGTGCCCAAATGCAAATGTAATCCAAGTTATATTTGCATGACTTTAATGACACCCTACTTCAATATTGCTTTAATTATACGATCTTCCTTAATTAAAACATCTTTCATAAGAAGTTGATACGGGAATTGCTTGTGTTTTGACTCTTTAAATGCCTCCAAAATACTAACTAGAGATGATGCAGTAATAAGAGATAAATTCAACTCAAAATCTAAATCACATTCATTTATAAAATCATCACTAAAACTTGGTGCAACTAACAAAGATTTCAAAACTGTATAACCATTTTGATTAACTAAGTCTATATAAGATTTCATTTGTCTTGTAACTGCACTAAATTTATTATATCCTGCATCTTTAACAGTTTTACACTCTATGATTATAACTCCATCATCGTCAAGATTTAACAGGATATCAATCTTGTTCTTTGCTGTACTTAATTGTTTCTTAAGTTTTTCATCAACATTAAATCCAAGTTTTAAAAATATTGATTTTGTTATATCCTCAAATTTAATCCCTAACTCGCTTTCCTTAATGAGAATACCGTTGTTCTTTAATTCATTCAAGTTTCGATATCCAATATTTTCATAATTCTCAATAAACAGATTTTCTGCATCTTTGTATGCATCTAAAATATTAATTGCAAAATTCCCTCTCTTTTTTATTTCGTATTTATCAACAAAAACATTCATTTCCTCTTTTGATAGTTGATCTAAGATATCCCGAGGTTTTATATTAAAGTCTAATAAATAATCACCTTTAAGCACAAACTCTTCTTGAAGTTCAAACTCATGCCGAACCTTTTGATTTAGCTCCTTAAAAGTATCATTTAAATCTTTTAAAAGTTTATCATAACCCTCATTGGAAATTCCAACTTTCTCGTCCTTCTCTATGTTATTAAAATAAAGAATCAAATTGTCGATTTTTTCATCAAGAGTTATACCTTTTAATGTACCAGTGTTATCAAGTCCTTTTTCCCAAATTTCATTAATAAACTTCTTCTTATCGGTTAAATTGGTCCCTTCCTTATGTAATTCATCTGTCAATAAGTTATAAAAAGAAATCCCTTCATTAATAATAGCCTTAATCTTTTCTTCTAAAGGAAGTTTTATATCAACATTATGCTTTCTGCAAACATAGTTTATTTGTGGTTCTCTTAGTAGATTAAGAAATCTACGATAAAACTTGTCTGCAATACGTTTGTTTCTCAACCCCCTTAAAACTCTTACCATTTCATCAGCAACATATATCTCTCGGTTTTTCTTCGAGTAGAAAATCACTCCAATGGTCTTTAATTCATTTATTAAATCCTCTAACTTTAATTTTTTAGGAGGTATAACAAGATAGTTAATAGTTTTAATTTCTTCCTGAGACAACTGAAGCTCATTTGCTAATGTGAGCAAAATTGATAATTCTTCCGCAGTAATTTTCGGATCTCTATTATTTTCTAAATCATTGAAATAAGCAGTAAAAACACATTTCTTATAAATAATATAATCTCTTTTTCTTAAACTGTCTATTTCTGTGTTATTATCTAACAATAGTGTTTCCAATTGTGCAGTTTTTTGAGATATTTTCTTTATCTCTTTCTCATACAATTTATAAAACCAATCATCCTTCATAATACAATTACCATCACGAATAATAATATCAACAAGAATATCAATTTGAGAGGTGGTTTCAACAAACTCTTCTTTAATAATTTCTGTGTACTCCTTCCTAACTAAATCAAAAACAAGACTTATTATTATATTGTCAACCTCTTTAAGATTATTAATATTTTCTGAGAGAATCTTATTTATTTCTTTCTTGTTTTCTGGCTCATTGCTTATTATGTTATCAATAATCTTCAAGAACGAATTTTTCTCAAGTGAATTTACTCTACTCAGGATTTTTTCAAGTTTCATTTCTATTTGGTATTTAGTTTAGTAATTAAAATTTCTAATTTATTATTAATGTCATCCACTTTCTTCTCTAATTCATCATTATTATCACTTAACATCGCCTCTACAAATATCGAATTAACTAAAGAAAGGCCAAATATCCCTCCAGTAATGACAATAAAAATAAAATACAAATATATAAAAAATGTATAAGTTTGCGATAATCCTTCAGAAAGTATCTCTGGAATCTCAAACCATCCCTCAATTGTAAATATTTTAAATACAGAATAAAGTGAAATTAATGGATTCCCAAAACATGCAGGATACAAATCTTTAAATAAATAATGAGAAAAAACCCCAACAATAAAAATATAAACAGCAAACCCGATCATAATTAAAATCGTCGTCTTCAATGCCCTAGTTATCCCTAAAATAAGTTCACTAAGTCCAGGTACAAATTTTATAAACCTCAAAAACTTAAAAACTCTAAGTATTCTCAAGACTAACAAAACACTTAAATCGATAAAATCCAAACTAAAAGCGTATGTAACCAACGATGGTACAGCCAAAAATACTAATACAAAATCAAAAACATTCCATTTTACACGAAAATAACTTTTAAACCCAAATTCTTTTACTTTAAATAATACTTCCAGCAAAAACAAAACTGTAATTATACTGTCAAACATTAAGATTCGAGATTTAATAACAGTTGAATATTCAAACCCACTAATAAAAATTAAAATTGCATTAATAATTATTAATACTAGAATAAATCTATCATTTAAAAAAAGTCTTCTAATCATCGTTTAAATATAATTAAATTAGTCACTAAATACAACTCGAACCATATCCCAAATGTACTATGTCCCCTCCTAATCAGTTGAGTCGATTTTTCTTTTTAATCTAAAATTTTCATAAACTAATGTAATTATTCCAATCATGGTTCCAACTATCATTAGAACAATGCCATCGTGAAATTTTAGAATTTTCAACAGGCCACCAGATAGAATTAAAATCGTTGATACTAATAGAATTATGTTTACAGTTCTTCTTATCCTATTCATTTCAATATCTTTAACTAAAAAAAGGCGGACATTTCTAAATTTGTCCGCCATTATCATTTTTATTACGCCTTTTTCAACTCCACAGTAAAGTGTCTCATTATTGGAGCTTCCCAAGTGATTTCTAGGCCTGCTTTTATTTGGTCTCTGCGATCGTAAACATTTTTAAGGGCAGCAGCGATATAATCCATGTGATTGTTGGTGTAAACACGACGAGGAATTGCAAGTCTTAAAAGTTCGAGTTTAGGATAACGGTTTTCGCGCGTTACAGGGTCGCGGTCGGCAAGTATTGCCCCAATCTCCACGCCACGAATTCCACCTTCGAGATACAATTCAACACCTAAAGTTTGAGCTCTAAATTGTTCCTTTGGCACATTTGGCAATATTTTATTAGCGTCAACAAAAATTGCATGTCCGCCAATTGGGTATTGAATGGGCACACCATATTCGCGTAGTTTTTCGCCAAGATACTCAACCTGTTTTATTCGTGTTTCGAGATAATCGAACTCTGTCGCCTCATCAAGTCCAACAGCTAGTGCTGCCATATCGCGACCTGCCATACCTCCATAAGTTACAAATCCCTCGAACATAATGTTAAAAGTACATGCTTTGCGATAGGTTTCCTCGTCTTTAAAACCGATAAATCCACCCATATTTACCAAACCGTCTTTCTTGGAGCTCATTGTTGCATAATCTGCATATTTATACATCTCAGCAACAATCTCTTTTATTGTCCAATCCTTGTAAGCTTCTTCGCGCAATTTAATAAAATAGGCATTTTCGGCAAAACGAGCAGAGTCGTACATTACCGGAATGCCATATTTTTTACTCAAAGCATACACATCTTTCATGTTTTGAATAGAAACCGGCTGTCCTCCTGATGAATTACATGTAACGGTAACTATACAGCAAGATATTTTTTCCTTGGGATATCCTTTATAAACTTTTTCGAGCTTTTCAAGATCAAGATTCCCCTTAAAAGGATGATTAAGTGTAGTATCAAAAGCCTCATCAATAGTACAATCTACTGCGGTAGCCTTACGAAATTCTATGTGCCCTTTAGTGGTATCAAAATGTGAGTTTCCGGGCACAATATCTCCCTCTTTAACCATAACAGAGAATAATACATTTTCTGCCGCTCTACCCTGATGTGTTGGAAGAAAATAGTCAAAGCCCATAATTCTTTTTACTGTATCTTTAAGCTCATGAAAGCTACGTGCTCCGGCATAAGATTCATCTCCCGTCATAATTGCTGCCCACTGACGGTCACTCATTGCACCTGTTCCGCTGTCGGTTAAAAGGTCAATAAATACCTTATCACTTTTTAACTTAAATAAATTGTACTTTGCCTCTTTCATCCAGGCTTCGCGTTGTTCTCTTGTGCTCCTTTTGAGCGGTTCTATCATTTTGATTTTATACGATTCTGAAAATGGTAATTCCATAATATTTCTTTTAAAAAATTAAACTTTTGTTGATTTTAGAGTTTAGAAAACTCTTGAAAAATTAGACTGGAAATTACGCACAAAATGAATCGCGCTCCTTAATATTAAGGAAGACAAAATTGGCTAAAACGTTGATAATTCGTAAGTTAGTCATAAATCCTCAAATTGTCACCTACAAATTTACAATTATTTCTCCTTACTAAATAAAAATTTGTGCACTTTTTTTCAATAATGCTATTAAACACTATTTTTTTATCATTTAAGTAATTTCACTGATAGTTTGATAATTAAAATAGTATTACTTTTGCCTTGATTTTAGAGAGCTAAAAATGACCATGAAAAGAAACATAATCATTGTAATATCACTGTTTTTGATATTTGCTTGTAACAGCAAACCACGCGAGTTGCATAACGAAGATGTTTTTTCTGATACAATTACAAACGAAAAAGTCATAACTGTTGATGACACCAATACAAATGAGTCATATTTTGAAAATGATGACGAACTGTTTAATGACACCACGCCTATTGACGAATATTATAGCGATCCTTTAGTTGTATCATATTCTCAACACAGCGATACAATGGTAATTAGCGAAGACTGCGTAATATTTCTTTGGCCTGATAGTTTAGAACTTGTCGAGATTCAAAAAAAATACCCCGATGGATATCTCGAAATTCTTGACGATATGATTTATTATGCTTCTGATGCCGCCATTGCATTAGACGATGCCGGGATTAGAAACTTCTTTTGCGACAAATCTGTTCTTCAGTTTAAAGGTACAAAAAAAGATACTTTTCTAAAACGCAAAAAAGTTGAAGGAAACATGATTTTTTATAAATCTACCCAAAAGCCGCAAATATCGTATGCAATCGAGTTTAAAATTGACGAAGCAATAAACTTTTTCTCGGAGAGTAGCGATTCAATTGAATAAATCAGATAAAAATATTATCTCATTTATTGTATTTCTCACATCAAAAAAACGCACCATATTACATTTTTAGTTTATTTTTGCATTACAAACCATGAAAAATGAATTTTAGAAAAGTCATAACTAAAAAGTATGTTTGGATACCACTAATTGTACTTAGCATTGGTGGATTAATATTGCTAGGGATTACACTTTTTAGCTCGAAAACCCCAAAAGCCCCTGATGGTTTCGCAGCATTCTACAACTATCCTTCTCAAGAAATTGACTCTATAGTTAGCTTGATGAAAGAGCCTCAAAAAGCCGAATATTTAATAATGCTTACAAACTATGATAAAAAAGAATTCGAGGAAAATAAATCAAACTTTTATGGAACCTTTTTACTTAATCTTGTCAATGATTCTGCCGATATAGTTTTAAGCGATTTTTTATCCTTAAAACACTCTATAAATGCTGTAAGCGAAAATGTTCTTACCTCCTATTCTTCCGACAGCATTCTTTTTGCAAATCCGAATCTGATTGAAACCATAAGCGATATCGAATTTAAATCAAAATACAATGCATATATTATTCATAACCTAAAAAAGTTTAATGTAAATGCTCTTGTAATAGACTATAAAATTCCTAAAAAAACTGATACTACAAGTCAAAAATGGATTCAGCAACATTTCTTAATTAAGCTAAAATCTCTGCATCAAAACAATATTCTTAGTTTTATAAGCATTGACACCATACCCGAATTCGCCGATGAGAATACTAAAAAAATAATTAAGCAATCGCTACAAGAACTTGCCGACTCAGGACTGTGCGGAATTATATTTAAAAAATCGGAAAATATAAATTTTATTCAAGACATAAATTTTGATGGTTTAAAAGTGTTAAACTCAGGCAACACCACTCCGACAAAAAACGATTTGCAAAAATATGATGTGTTTCTGATAAATTCTTCCCAAGTAAATAAAGTCGAAATAATAAATAAAATTGTCGATTTAAAAGAAAAAGAAAGTTTATACATTAAAACATCGAAAGTTCTGAGAGCCGGATATTGGGCAAACGACAATAAGCAGACTGTTGACACAACAATATTTTTCCCAAAAATTTCTCTTTTAGAAAGCAATCTAATCGAAAATTCTATTACAGTTTTACGTAACGAAAATGATTTATTGCCGCTTAAAGATATACGCACAAAACTTCATATCATAATTGCCTCATCAGAACCACATCCCGAGTTTTTGGAGATGCTTTCTAACTATGCCGAAAACTACACTTTTGCATATTATGACTTTAATTCGACGAAACACCCTTATATTCCATCAACAGCAGGAAGTGTTGTTTTTATTATGGAAAGCGACTCATATCAAGACTCTGCATCAAACAAAATCAATTCAATATTCGAACAATTCAATGGCAATTTAATAGTTCTAAACATGGGAGAAATGCCCATCGATATAGCCGAAATAAAATCAACCTCGCTCGTACAGATATACTCTACAAACCAGATTGCATATAAGTTTGCTGCCCAGCTAATTTGGGGAGGTATTGGATCCGGTGGAAAACTAAGCTCTTACATCAACGATACTTTAAAAACCGGTTCTGGAATTGTTACAAGTAAAGTAAGATTAAAGTATTCTATTCCCGAGGATGTTAGTTTAAACTCCGACACTTTAAAAAAGATAGATAGTATTATAAACTATGCACTATCGACAGGAGTTATGCCGGGCTGTCAGGTTTTTATAGCGAAAAACGGCGTTGTAGTTTACGATAAAGCTTTCGGACATCACGACTACTCAAGACAGAACCCTGTAAAAACTCATGATTTGTACGACATTGCATCATTAACAAAGATTTGCGGCACAACTTTAGCAATGATGAAAATGGTTGAACAAGGCAAAATCAGATTAGATGACCCTCTTGAAAAATATTTTGAAGACACCGACATAGATTACAGTAATATTAAGCCGGATACCGTGATTTTTATAGACACTATTTCAATTTTTAACAAAACCGAAAAAGAGATAGAAAAACTTGTAGAAAACAAGGACACAATTCACATAAATGACACCTTAGTAGAACTAACAGAGATAGTAATTACACGATTGACACCAAGTTTAAACATTTTTAAAGTAACACCTCGCGACCTATTGGTTCACCAAAGTGGAGTAAGCCCGTCATTACCAATATTGCCCTATATGTTTTATATGGATTCATATGGCGAGCTCCTTCGAAAACAAAGAGACGAAAATGACTCAATTCAGGCAATCTTAAAAATCGACACAATAAAAGTTGACACAAATATTGTATTCACAAAAGAAGAGGCATTTAATTGCTATTATAGTAAAACTTGGCAAAAAGATTCGGCCGAAGTAAAAATAGCAGAAAATATGTATTTACGTAAAAGGTGGGCCGACAGTCTATATAAAGATGTCAAACGACTTACTGTTTATCCTCGAAAAATCTATCAATATACTGACATGAATATGATTTTGGCAGCCATGCTGATCGACACTGTAAACGATAAGCCAATAAACGAATATTTATATAAGGAGTTTTATGAAACTTTAGGATTAAGAAGTACTTCTTATAATCCTCTAAAATATTATCCAAAGCACAAAATTGCCCCAACAGAAACTGAAAGATATTGGCGTAACCAGACAATTTGGGGAACAGTGCACGACCCATCAGCAGCTATGCTAGGTGGTATTTCTGGCAATGCGGGACTTTTTTCCAGTGCATCTGACTTAGGCATTATTGGGCAGATGTGGCTTAATGGCGGCTCTTATGGTGGTATTAGATATTTGAACCCGGGTACGATAAAAATGTTTTCGGCTACACAACCCGAAAATCACAGAGGTTTGGGGTTCGACAAAGCTGCCATTAAAAACCTAAATGCCCCGTCAGCACCACCATCAACTTATGGCCACACCGGTTTCACAGGATGCGTAATGTGGATAGATCCAGAAAACGAAATTGTGTATATTTTTCTATCCAATCGTTTACATCCGGATGTTAAAAACTGGAAAATATTAGGACAACGAGTACTACAAAATGTCCATCAGGTTATTTATGATGCAATGGAAAATTGATATTTTACCTTTTCTTCCTGTTTCTTGCAGCAAAAAACTCTTGCTTCTTTCTCATTTTTTCCTTCTCAAATGCCGATTTTTCCTTTGCTGTCATAGGTCTTTCAGTTTGAGGATATGGATTAACATTAACAATTTCAATTTTTTGTCTGATTAGTTTTTCTATATCCTTTATAAAACCATTCTCTTCAGGATCACAAATAGAAATAGATATACCCTCATCTCCAGCCCTTCCGGCTCTTCCAATTCTGTGAACATAAGTTTCGGCAATGTTTGGAATATCATAATTTATTACATATTTCAACTTGTCGATATCAATACCTCTTGCAGCAATGTCGGTAGCAACGAGAACCCTTAGCTCTCTATCTTTAAATTGTTTTAACACCTTCTGCCTGTGATTCTGAGCTTTATTACCATGTATTGCTGCTGTCCTAATTTCTTGTTGTAATAAAAACTTTGATATCTTGTCAGCACCATGCTTTGTTCTGGAAAACAATAAAACCTGATCGATGTCTTTTTCTTTTAGAATATAAAGTAGTAAGTCCTTCTTGGTAGATTTATTTGTGTAATATAAATATTGCTTCAGAGTATCGGCTGTTGATGAAACAGGACTTACTTCAACTTTCATTGGATTATTTAAAATCTTACGTGAAAGTTCAACGATTGAGCTTGGCATAGTTGCAGAAAAAAACAAAGATTGCCGTTTAGTTGGCAATTTAGCAATTATTTTTCTAATATCATGAATAAATCCCATATCGAGCATGCGGTCAGCCTCATCTAGTACAAAATATTTGACATCATTTAACCTTACATACCCCTGATCCATCAAATCTAATAGTCTTCCCGGAGTTGCGACTAAAACATCTATTCCCCTCTTTAGTGCATTTGTTTGAGATCCCTGAGTAACACCACCAAAAATAACCGTATTTCTTATGCCGGTATATTTACCGTATGTCGTAAAACTATCGGCTATCTGGATAGCTAACTCTCTTGTGGGAGTTATTACTAAAGCTCTAATTTTAAGCTGACCTTTTTGCAATTGAGGCTCCAAAAATAAATGTTGTAAAATTGGAATTGCAAAAGCTGCAGTTTTTCCGGTACCTGTTTGTGCACTTCCCAACACATCATTTCTTTCCAAAATTAACGGAATAGCTTTTTCTTGTATAGAAGTTGGCACTGTATACTCTTCTTCGTGTAATGCCTTTAAAATTGGTTCAATTATGTTTAGTTCCTTAAATTGCATGAATTTGTGTTTAAAACCATTTGCCGATATCTTAATAAAACCAAATGGAATGATGTGTAATAAAAATGCAAAGATAGTTTAATATTATGGATTTTCAATACTTGGTATTAACCACTATTGATCAATTGAACTAAAACTTAGTCTT
The DNA here is from genome assembly GCA_016937855.1 of Bacteroidales bacterium. Classification (GTDB taxonomy): domain Bacteria; phylum Bacteroidota; class Bacteroidia; order Bacteroidales; family ML635J-15; genus Bact-19. The sequence goes on from JAFGVU010000025.1 coordinate 64,971, forward strand.
GAAAATGTCTTGAATTCAGAGTTAAATTTCTACAACTTTTCAACCGACAGTAAGATGTGTAATTTGTTTTCACCACTTGTTCTTTCGAGAAAAGATATCTTTATCATCTGGCCAAGGCAAGGTTGAAAATCAGGAGAGTTATACTTTTCGTTATCCGCCTCATCAACAAACATATATGGTAAGTCTGAATTACATTGCAAAAACTCCAGCAATTTGTCTCCACCTTCATCAAACCACAACTCAAACTCTATAGGTTTAAAAGATTTTTTCGAAAAACTAACGGATTCCGAGTTTTCTTCTTCTCCAAAGACCATTGTTTGATTAACACTCTCCATCACTGCTAATACAAAAACATAAGACTGACGCCTTTTACCTGTTGGAATAATTTGTACTAAGCGGGCTTCAGCCTCAATTATAACATCTCCCTCAGTTGAGCCAATCATTAGCGTTGCATTGGGGTACTCCCACTTTGACATCTTTTCAACTTCCTGAGAGAAAGAGAAAACACTAATTAGGGATACAAGGACTAAAAAAACTACTCTTTTCATAATTTCATATTTTGATTCAAATAATTACAAAAACCATTCCATCGAAAACGCGTTCTCAACTTAGATTTTTTCTATAAATTTCATCAAGCCATTTGCAAATGAATTCCAACTTAGTTCCTTTTTGAGCTGCCTAATATTATCAACGAAATTGTAATCAGAAAACACTTCAAAGAACTGAATAATTCCATTTTTCAACAATTCAGGATTTGGCTCCGCCACAATTAGACCGGTTTTATTATGCTCGATTATCTCGGACAATCCACCAACATCTGTAGCAATCATAGGTGTTTCAAAATGGTATGAAATCCCGGTTATACCGCTCTGAGTTGCACTTTTATAAGGTAAAATACAAACATCCGCAGCAGCAAAATAATTCCCGACTTCGTTATCAGAAATATACTTGACGTGTTTAAATATTTTATCTTTGTTTGCACACTTTTCAATCAAAACATCGTATTTTTCAAAACTACCATAAACTTCGCCGGCAATCACCAACTGATATGAATCATCGAGTTTTGAAAACGCATTAATTAACAAATCAAGTCCTTTGTAATCTCTTATAAAGCCAAAGAACAAAAGTGTTTTTTTATCGGGATGTATTCCTAAAAATTTACGAGCTTCTGTCGCATCAGGAATTTCGCCAAAATGATCGTACAATGGATGGGGCAATAACTCGACTTTTGCATTAGGAAAATATGTTAGCAAATCATTTTTTACCTTATCGGACATTGCAACAAATCCATCATTGCGATTAAGAAAATATTTTGTAAAAGCTTTATCGAAAAACTTTTTTTCGTGCGGGATAACATTATCAAGAATTGTCACAACTTTTGTGGAAGCTAGCATTCTGCCGGCAACATAACCAAGCGATGGCCCGAAATACGACATCCAATACTTCATAATTAACAAATCGGGTTTAGATTTTTTAATTTTTGATGATGCAAATGGCCAATTCAAAGGTAAAGCACTATTTAAAACTCTTTTAGAGTTTATAATATCAACAACATCGCCCTCTTTTACCATCTGAGTTTCGCCGGGGAACAGTATTGATGGATATTGGGTAGTAAAGGTGAAAGGATTTAGCTCGTGCCCTTGTTTTTCGAGTTCGCGCAACAGTGAGGCATTAAATTGAGCGATACCACCTCTAAAAGGATAAAAAGTTGATAAATAAGATATTTTCATTAAAGTTCAATTTCTTATTTGCCAAAATTAGTAATAAAAATAGACTTTGCTAATAAAAACAGCCACGAATTCACGAATAAAAGTTTTCAAGATTACTATGTGAATATAAATTGTAATCGGCAATTGTATAATTAGTATTTGATGGAAAACCACCAACGAAGAAATCACAAATTGATTTACGAGCTATTATCTGTGGTGATAACAAAATCTGTAGTTAAGAATTTAACTTCTCGATTTCGTTTAATATGGTTTGAGGCTTAATATCGTACATACACGATTTGTCTCTCTTACATGAATTTCCATAAAAACAGTCGCAGCCACTTTCGGGTTCAACAATAACACCTCGATTATAAAGATAGAATTCATGTTTATTAAAAATATTGTTCATGAGGACCATCTTTTTTTGCAAGGCAGTAGCAATATGCATCATCATCGAAACCTGTGTTACAACAATTTCCATTGCGGATGTTACTGCAAAAAACTCTTCCAATGAAAAAGTTCCCGGATACCATGCTCCTGTTTTATTTGCTAACTCTGAGTTTTTTTCATTTTCCTGAGGACCACCTAAAATCACCGGGAAATATCCTGCATTCAGAAGCATATTTATCAACTCTACCCATAATTCATCTGGCCATAAACGTGTAAGCCAACGATTTCCACATCCGGTATTTAACCCAACAATTGTTTTCTCTCCAGCCAAATCGGACAATTTAGCTTTCCAAATCTCCGATAGTTTGTGATTATAATTAAGTAAATACGGCTCATCATTAAACTCCAGATGACATATCTCAAATATTTCGTCGAGATAATGTTTAGTGTTTAACTGAGAAAGATGATCGAAATATCCCGTAATTAACTTGTGCTCTGCAGCCGGGGTTGCCGCATCAATATGATTCTCATTCCAGATAAAACCATATTTCTCTTTCGAATCAACCTCAGCCAAAAGCATGCAAGCTTCTTCCTCCTTGTCGAGATTTAGAGCAATATCAAACTTTTTATTTCTCAAAACATAAAGAGATGTTTCATCCCATTTGTATATACTTTCGATTTTATCTTTTGGCAAAACATCAGGCGATAAGGTTAGCCATGTTATATGACAATCAGGATACAACTGCCTGTATTTAATCACTAATGGAGTTGTACGTATCACATCTCCCATTGCCCCTAACTTAATAATAAGTATTCTCTTGCCAATCTTATCGTAGAAATTACATTCACTACAATCAACTTCGTTCAACTTGTTTGGCTTACAAGGGATACCCCCTTTAAAATGTCTGCAATCGTATTTTACTAATTTTATATCCATAGTGTTTGATAATAAAAAAACAAAATTATAAAAAAAAATGCTAATGCGTGACAAAAATCAAAATCACACTGTTAAATACTAATTAAATCTTTTAGAAATTTACCCATAAAAAAAGAAAAAAAAACACCATATTTGCACACCATAAAAAAACAATACAATGACAGAAAAAATTTTGATTTTAGATTTTGGTTCACAATATACACAGCTAATTGCCCGACGTGTAAGAGAATTAAACGTTTATTGTGAAATTTTTCCTTACAACAAAATCCCACAACTAGACAATAGTATAAAAGGCGTAATATTAAGTGGCAGCCCATACTCAGTTCGTGACGAGAAGGCATTAAAGCCCGACTTAAGTGAAATAAAATCAAAATTTCCTCTGCTTGGAGTATGCTATGGCGCTCAGTATTTATCGCATTTTTATGGTGGAGAGGTTGCCTTGTCAGACACAAGAGAGTATGGCAGAGCAAATCTAAGTTTTGTTAATAACGACAATCTGCTACTAAAAAACATAAGTAAAAATTCACAGGTTTGGATGTCGCATGGAGACACTATCGTTAGCATCCCCGACAATTGTAATATTATTGCGTCAACTCATGATGTAAAAGTTGCTGCATATCAGTTTATGGGCGAACAAACCTGGGGAATTCAATTTCATCCCGAAGTTTATCATTCTACAGATGGTAAAATATTAATACAAAATTTTGTTGTAGATATTTGCGGTTGTAGCCAAAACTGGACGCCCGATTCATTTATCGAAAGTACAATAGCAGACTTACAACAAAAAATTGGCAACGACAAGGTTGTTCTTGGATTATCTGGTGGTGTTGACAGTTCAGTTGCAGCAATACTATTACACAAAGCAATAGGCAAACAGCTAACTTGTATTTTTGTTGACAATGGATTACTACGCAAAAACGAATTTGAATCTGTTTTAGAATCATACAAAGGAATGGGCTTAAACGTTATTGGAGTCGATGCAAAGAACGATTTTTATTCCCAGCTCGGAGGTGTAACCGATCCTGAAACAAAAAGAAAAATTATAGGTAAGGTTTTCATCGAAGTCTTTGATGCAGAATCACACAAAATTGAAAATGTTGTATGGCTGGCTCAAGGAACAATTTATCCCGATGTAATCGAGTCGGTTTCTGTAAAAGGTCCATCTGCAACAATTAAATCTCATCATAATGTTGGAGGATTACCCGACTTCATGAAACTAAAAATCGTAGAACCTCTTAATCTACTGTTTAAAGACGAAGTCAGAAGAGTTGGTAAAGCTTTAGGGTTATCGCAAAACTTACTTGGGCGACACCCGTTCCCGGGTCCTGGATTAGGAATAAGGATTTTAAGTGATATTACTCCCGAAAAAGTTAGAATCTTGCAAGATGTTGACGATATTTTTATTAAAGGACTCAAAGATTGGGAACTTTACGACGAAGTTTGGCAAGCAGGCGCAATGCTTTTACCGGTGCAATCGGTGGGTGTTATGGGTGACGAAAGAACTTACGAAAACGTTGTAGCTCTGCGAGCTGTTCAATCAACCGATGGAATGACGGCTGATTGGGTACACCTTCCCTATGAATTTCTCGCAAAAATATCTAATACCATAATAAATAAGGTTCCTGGCGTAAATAGAGTTGTTTATGATATCAGTTCAAAACCGCCCGCCACAATTGAGTGGGAATAATATAAAAACAAATGTTTTATAAAAATCTCGAAAGTACTGAGAAAAAAACATTTAGGTTACACCTTATTTATAGCATTATCGAAGGATTGGTGTTTGGTGTAACTTTAATGAACGAGTTTGTTTTTTTGCGAAGTTTAAAAGGTTCGGAATTCCTTACAGGCATATTATTTTTCGTGAGTGTTGGCGTTTTTATGAGTTTAATTCTTTTTAATGAAATTATCCGACGAAGCAACGACAAAAAAAAGCTAATAAGACTCACAGCACTAATTACACGTTTACCTCTATTTTTCTTCCTGTTATTCCCAAATTACTTAAATGGTACAGATAATCTTTTTATCCATATTATTTTTATTCTGATTTTCTTTCTGTATTTTTTAGGAACAACCATAACCTTGCCAACCATCAACCTGCTTCTTAAAAACAGTTACAAAAACAATAATTTTGGAAAACTTTACGGATATAGCGCTACTGCGAACAAAACAGCTGTTCTATTTGGAACATTTGTTTTTGGACAATTACTATATTACGATTATTTTGCTTTTCGATATGTTTATCCCGCAATTGGACTAATGAGCATCGTAGCTCTGTTTGCTTTAAGCGGAATTCCTTTCATACAAAAAGAAATAATTATAAAAACTGACCTAAAAACTTCGCTCACTAATTCCATTAAGCGAATGATTAAAATTCTAAAAGAAAACAGAGCATTCTTCCATTTTGAGCTTGCATTTTTCACTTACGGAATAGCCTTTATGATAACATCGCCGGTGATTACCTTTTTTTTAGAATCGTTCTTAGGACTTAGCTATGCAAGCATTTCTACGTATAAATCGGCTGCCGGGATTATCACTGTTCTTGCCTTACCGTTATTAGGAATACTAACCGACAAAATCGATCCTCGACGCTTCACAATCATTACATTTAGTTCAATGTTACTATACTTGTTTTTTGTGATGATTACCGAATATTTTCAAGATTTTATCATTGTTGCAAACATCGAAATTTATTACACTCTTGTTTTAGCTTTTCTATTTTATGGAATTTTTAGTGCTGCTGGAACTTTATCGTGGAATATCGGGTCAGCATTTTTTAGTAAAAGTGCAAACGATTCAGCGGACTATCAATCGGTTCACATCTCTTTAACAGGCATCAGATCCTTAATGGCTCCAATCGGAGTATTAATATATACAGTTATTGGTTATAAATTTACTTTTGGATTTTCAATTTTATTCTTAATTTTAGCAATTATAATTTTGATATTATCAACAAAAAAAACAAAAAGCAGTAAGTTTTCAAGAAAATCTAAAATTACAAGTTGAACATAAAAAAGAAATAATGGCAAAGAAAAATTTTACATACAAAGAAGCTCTTGAGGAATTAGAAAACATACTCGAAGAAATCGAAACAGGGGAACCAGACCTGGACAATTTAAGCGAAAAAGTAAAAAGAGCCACGCTTTTAATTAAAGAATGTAAAACAAGACTGCGACAAACATCCGAAGAAATAGACAGCATCCTAGACGATTGGGAAAGCGATGATTAAAATTAAAAATAATTGTAACTATTTAGGTCTATCATCTTGATGTGTTTAATTTTTGTCTTACGAATTAAATAAATAGCATGGGGCTAAGGGCTAAGGGCTATTTTTGTGACAAGCAATCCATTTGTGCAAAATTGAGATTATACAAAGTATAAAATGTAAACAATTGCTACACAAA
>JAFGVU010000164.1 GCA_016937855.1 Bacteroidales bacterium
GTCCAGTTCCAGACAGTTGCATCACCACCGGTTTCAGTTAAATTGATATTGTCGCCTTCGCAAACTGCAAAATTTGCACCTGCGTTAACATTAGGCAAATCGTAAACTTGAATTATAATAATATCAGTTCCTGTACATCCGGCAGCTATAACTTCGTAGGTAATGTTATTTGCTCCGATATTTGCAGCAGCAGGATCAAATGTTCCGTTTGCAGCATCAGTAATACCGTCACCCGACCAAGTCCCACCTGCTGTTGCTGCACTTAAGTTTATTGCTGCATCGTTTGCGCAGAAGTTACCAGGATTGGTAATTGTCGCATCAGGGATAGGGTTTACCGTAATGTCTATTTGATCGGTATCTGTACAAGAGCCTGTTCCAATATTATAAGTAATTGTATTAATGCCTGTGTTTGCAGAAGCAGGATCAAAAGTTCCGTTTGTTGCATTTGTAATTCCTGTACCACTCCATGTTCCACCGGCATCGACTGAGGTAAGGTTTATTGGCAAATCGTTTTCGCAAAAATCTCCGGGGTTTGTTATTGTTGCTTCCGGCTGAACTCGATATAAAATGTATGGCAATTCGCTAAAGTCGCTCCAAGTTGGAATAACTGCTTCGTTAAAGGGAACACCTGCTGTTATTGTAGTAGATAGGATCATTGACCATAAGTTTGGTGGAGTATCCCAATTTGCAAGTCCATCCCAAGATCCATCTTCTGTTTCGTTATAAAAAACATTAAGTTCTATTGCAGCTGTACCGACAGTTCTGTTTATTTGATGATAAAATTCAGGATTTACTTCGCAAATTTTTGGAGGTAAAGCACTTACATCATAACCCTCGGTTGTTGCCAAAACATTTGCCATACGAACAGTGTAGGTATTTGCTGTTGCATTTTCGGGAGTTAATTCAACCGGACGATAACGCAAAGTTCCAACACTCGAACCTACGGGGAATAAATAAGTTGCTGCAGAATTTGTTTGTCTGGAAAGAAAACCACCATCAAGCGCAGACACAAAACCTGTTGTTCGGATTATTGCATTTACGTTTGTATTTGTAACAAAGAATCCATAAACATCATTTTGTAACTCTAAGTGTTTTAAATCAAGGATGCCCGTGCAATATTGATTTATAGTTTGAGTTTTTAAGCCCGATCCATCGAGTGTTAGATTGTTAAAGAATGTCGAAACACTACCATCCAGAAATTGATTTGCTCCTTCGAGAAAAACGGTTCCTGTTCCGGCGTTAAAAGTGTTATTGTTAATCCAATCGCCCAAAACTCGATAATATCCATTTCCACCGGCAACAGAATTATTGATAAAATCCTGCTGAATAATCATTTGAGCATTATTCCCTGCATTTTCTTCTACTTCAATTATTCCCGATTGGTTTTGAACAGTTCCGTCCACAAAGAAAATAGCTCCTTCTTTTGCATAAATACCCAAACCATTATTGTAAACAACCTGAGAAACTCCGGTAATTGCATAAGTAGTAAGGAATACAAGAACTGCACCCACCTTTAAATTAATCCAAAATTTTGTCATAACTACTTTTTCTAAAAAAAATTACGTTTAAAGAATAATTATTCGTTTTTGCTTTCTAAATTCTGAGTTTTCATCAATAAGCGAGACGATATATAATCCTTTTTCAATATTATTCAATATTATTTTATTTTCGCCGGCAAATAAATGATGCTTTTGAGAAAATACAGTTTTCCCCGAAACATCAATAATCATTAACTTCATATTTCGATATTCCTGCTGAGAGGTTATGTAAATTGTATTCTTGTCGGAATAATTTATAAATAGATCAATACTATTTTCTTGATTTTGCACAGCAATTATCTTCGATAAGTTTTGAGTGCCATCAAAATCAACTTGTTTTAAACGATAATATGCTAATGATAACATTTGTTCTGTTTCGAATTGATAACTCTGAATAGTGTTTGAATTTCCTGCACCATCAACAATGCCAATATCAACAAAATCTTTTCCATTTTCGGAGTATTGGACGATAAAATAGTCGTTATTTGTTTCTGAGGCTGTTTGCCAAGATAGTATGGTAGAGTTATTAGTAAATTCGGCTGTCAAATCAATTATTTCTACCGGTAAAACCGAAGTACAAATTTCCGGATTCATTCCTTCTGTTAAATCGGTAGCACCACCACCAATTTCAATTCCAGAAGCATTAAGATGTGTATAAACAGGCCTAAAGTCACTTCCATACTGGAAATAGAAATGGTATATAATTCCGGGACCAGTATTAAAGCTTCCGGCGGAGCTTCCATCGCAGTCAGCAAATTCTTTGTAATAATAAAGGTATCCTGGGCCTGAATAAGCATCATCGATACTCATTGTTTTATTCTGTGGAGAAGAACCGTCGGGATACATAAAATTAACTTTTGCATAAGTTGTAGAGATTTTTTGTTCTGAGACAACTGCCCACATTATTTCATATAAATCATTTCCTCCGGTATTCCCATCATTAAAATGCCCTGCCCAATCTGGTGTGCCTTTCATTCCACTAAATAGATCGTCGGTTTCTACTTCAACGCCTCTTGGTGCATTATTTATTAAGCTTGCTTCTGGATCTAACCCATAGCCTGTTGCCTCGGGTGCATTCCAAAACGAAAGACCACACGGTATAACTAATTGTCCGTCATCATCCGCTCTAAAAGTAATGTTGTCAAGATAGAGTTGTGGGTCATCAAAACTGGATGATTCATAAAGTCGCCATCTTAACTTAAAATCGCTATGAAAACAATCAGGATTAACATGCGGAGAAAGTCTATAGTAGTAGTTTCCGGGACTAGTGTTACTTTTATGAACAGTAAAACAGTGGTAGCCGAAACCACTTTCAATAAAATAATCGTTTTCGGTACTAGTTGCAGTTGAACTATTTTTGATTTCTTGTAGAGTTTTCCAAGATGAACCATCCCAATATTCAAGATAGAGTTTTGTCCATGAATTCCAATTTGCAGTTCCACCCTGTTTCATGGCATAGAAACTTACTTTGAAACTTTCCTGAGAGCTTAGATCAACTGTTGGAGATTCTAGCGATTCATTTTTATCGAGCAATACTCCATAACCTGAAATATCATCTGTAGTTGTGTTAAAGGCTTCTGTTTGGTTGTGATTTACTGCAAAAGAACCGGAACTTGCAATTGTAGCACCATCAGGCAGCGACCATGAAGCACCACTAAAATCTTCGTCACCATCAATGCCTGTAAAATCTATATCGGAATCACCATCATTAAATGTATCTGCCCATTTTAATCCGGAACCAGTAGCTCCACCTCCTGTTGTGCAATTCTCTACTCTAACGTTATCTAAAATAAATGTTCCTGATGAATTATTAGTATAAAATTGTATGTTTACTGTTTGACCGGCGTATGAGGATAAATCAATAGTTTGGTTGTAACAAGTCGAGTTGTATGATAGAGTTAATTTACTAGTATAAGTGCCATAGCAACCGCTAGTTGAAATACTCACAACAGGATAAGATGAAAATTGATTGAATTTATAATCAAAATAAAGAGTTGTAGTCCCTGTCGCAGGAATAATAATTGAATTTGTTTTAACATATTTTGCACTTCCAAAAGCATACCATGAATATCCTTCACAGGCAGAAGAAGAACTGTTGCTATAAGATGATGCACTGCACCAATTAGTTAGTAATTGTGTAGAACTCGATGCCGTTCCAAAATTTTCATTGAAAATATCTGTACAGGATGTGCTTCCACCGCCACTGCCACTAGAAACTTCAATATTATCGAAGTAAAATGTTTTAGTTGAAGTTTTTGCAATAAACACAATTCGAATTGTTTGATTTGCATAAGCATCCAGATTATATGAAATGCTTGTACACGTTGCCGATTGAGCCAGACCACCTCCGGAAATATCTGTACCAGTACTTCCACAGCTGGCTGCCGAGGAAATAAGAATTTGCGGGTTGCTAATACTATAATCAAATGAATAATCAAAACTTAATTGATTTCCACTCGCACCTAAAGTAATTTGTTTAGTTGTGATATAATAATTAAAACCGGATAGCCCATAGGCATACTCTCCTGTTCCACCACAAGGCGCAGAGCTTGTGTTGTATGACGAGGCAGAACTGTGTTTGCATTCCCAATTACTACCTGAGTAAATATCATGAAAAGTTGTTCCAAAATCCTCACTAAACAAAACCGTCTGAGACTTCCCTGATAAAGCAAAAAATAACAAAATCAATAATATGTTTAGTGTCTTCCTCATTTTGCTATTATCACAAATTTTTGGATGAAGTTGTTTTTAGTATTTACTGCTAAAATATATGCTCCTGGTTCAAGTTTATTATTTATTCTGATTTGCGTATCGCTTCTAATTTGTTCTAATTCTGTTTTATACACTATTCTTCCGGCAGGATCGTAAATCTCTACTACTGCATTTTTAATTATTTTACTTGAGTTTATAAAAACCTCTTCTCCATTAAACGGATTTGGATAAACAGTAATATCTGCATTTAAATCGTTTTTACAATTACTATAAATTATTGAAAACTCTTCATCCCTTCCATCAAAATCCACCTGTTTTAAACGATAATAGGCATCATCCAAAAGTTCTTCTACTGCATAGCTATATTCTTTTGTTTGATTCGAATTACCGGCAGCCTCAATTTTAGCAATTGGTTTATAGTTCTTATTATCCTGCGATTCCATAATTACGAAATAATCAGAGTTGGTTTCACTTGCTGTTGCCCAAGAAAACTCTTTACTATGTCCGTTGCATTGAACATCGAAATAAAGGAGGGAGACAGGGAGTACTTGATCTTTTACAGCCACTGTCCAACGCGAAAAATGATCGGCATCGGCTGTTATCGTTCGTGGATTTCCACTTACAGATACTGGAGAACCAATCTCTTCCCATGGATCAACACCATCTTTCGAGAATACGCTCATATTTGTTGTTGACAAGGCATTATCAAAATTACCAAACCACTCGAAACTCATCGAAACTGCACTACTTGGCTGGGAGCTTACATTTATATCCCAATAACAGTCAATTGATGTTGCATCTGCGATGCTTTGCTCTGCTTCATCGCCTGTCATTCGCACAATGGTTGTAGAACCTAGATTTTCGCTTAGGTCGCTAAAGTATGCACCGATATTTCCTGGTTCTCTTGCACTCATTAAGTCTTCGGTTAAGCTAACTTTACCATAAATATACGAATTTGTATTTTCGTTAAAAAGAACAGCATAAGATTGAAGGTAAATTGTATTACTGCCATTAACAATATTATTATCTAAATATGTATATAACGTTCCGTTTACAAAGTTTATAGATTGATGAACATTAAGGTCTGTGGCAAGATTAACAATTCCAGTGTTTTGACGGTCAATTTCCAAAATTTGTAAATTGTTGGCAGTAGGGTCGAAGAATAAATTTCCAAGAGTTCCATTTCCTGTAACATAAAGCTCTGAATTGCTATTGCCACCAAAATAGCCATTTGTGCGTGTTACAATACCAGAAAGTCCAAGTGAACAGTCTCCAATATGAAAAGTTCCATTGGTATTTATGAAATTTTTTGTAACAGCGGTGCTGCTTCCTGTTAGCTGAACGCCTGCCGGATTATCAACTTCTATTATTGAAATTCCGGCTTCACCTAAAACATCATTATAAGCTCCGGTTGTATGGAATATTTGGTTTGCCGATCCATTAAATAGTATTTTTGAGTTTTCAACTTCAGCATACAAATTGCCTTCATGATTAATATTACCGGTAATTGAGAATGTATGAGGCGTGTCACCATTATCTTGGTCGTAAATTGACAATCCGCAAAATTCAGGAATGTCGAGATACCCATAGCATTGAACATCATCCCACATAATGGCGTTTGAAGCTATTGTTGTTCCGTTGGTGTATAGTTCGATAGAAGGGGTTGGTCCGGCGATTGAAAATGTGTTTGAGCCTATTGGGCTGTTTACTGTTCCAATTTGCAATGTACCACCTGTTATATTAATGGTTCCATCATCAACTCTATAACCAAGATTATTTGAAACATACCTGTTATCAGACAGTGTAATTTTACCGCCGCTAATATTTACTTGTGGAGATCCTTGTAAATCAAATAATCCTCGTGATGAGGCATTCGCATTTCTACCTACATTTACAAAACCATCAGTCATTGTAAAATAATGTGTTCCATTTCCTGCAATACCTGCTCTTGTATTTAAAGCACCACCGTTAACCTCCAAATGTCCGCCATTAAGAATATTTAAATAGTACTGGGATTGATCTACACCACCAACAGTACCACTCGTAGCTCCTATGTCACACTGACCTTGTGAAACAATTAATTTTCCGGCTAGGTTAAATATAACATCCTGCGCCATTATACCAAAATTCGGATTATCAATTTCTACTGTTAACCCAGAGGAAATTCCATTGCTAGTATTAAAAGCAAAACTATATGTTGTTAATCCCATAAACCAAACAGGATTATTTTTTGTATATGTACCACCAATAACAAATTGTCCTGTTGGCGTTTCATCCCATGAGTTTAAGCTATAAGACTTTAAAAAACCATTATTCCCACCATATTCGTCATTTACTGCCAAGAAATCTTCATTTACAATGAAATTTACAATGTCTGAAGGATCGTCTTTAGCTATTTGTAAGTAAAATAGTCTTGTGTCTGACCCCGAAGCTAGTGTAAAATTTGATGTATTTCCACCATAGAAGCAAATCCATGCTGCTGTAAACGAGCTGCTGTTTGTCTCTTTATATAGTGAAAGTGTTCCATAATTCGTAATATCACCCCCATTGACCATGTTAATGGCCGAAACTGCTTCGATTCCTGTAACATTAACAAAAGTTTCGAAAATACCCGTAGGCATTATTTCGATATTTCCATATACACTTAAATCACCCCACGCATCAGTTACGGCATCTAAACCATTCCAGAATTGAAGCGTTCCATCAATACGAATATTGTTACATGCAGCAGGAGCACCAGTACTAGTCATTGGATTGTTTAGAACTACGTATTGTGAGTTTTGACGAATGTGAACATTATTAGTTGCGCTTGGTAAAACAGATGCAACAATCCATGAACTCCCATTAAACACTTCCCAATTACTCGCATTATTCCAGGCATAGGGGCCTGTAAGATAACGTGTTCGATAATCCCCATTTACTGGTCCAGTTCCTGTGGTAAACTCCCAAACTGCACATCCTGTTGGCGTTCCACTAGAGTTTCTGGGAACAATTTTCCAGTAGTAAGTGGTATTATCTGCTAAAGTTGGAGAATAACTTGTGGTGGCGACATTTGTAACATAAGGCGGATTTGAACTGGTGCCAAAATATACATCGTATGATGTTGCACCTGATGCTGCATTCCAGATTAGTGGGTCGCCAGGGGTATGTGAACCAAAACCATCTGCTGGAGAAATTGGTGTAGTGCAGGTGGAGGGAGTGCCTAAAGAAGATCCTAAAACTACTATATTATCAACCACAAAGCCACTATAAGTACCATAAGAACCATCATTAACCCATCGAAAAGCTATTTGAAAAATACCATTTTCAATACTGGAAGGAAGGTTTAAACTTTCTGATTGTGTTGTTGTTTGACCAGCATATTTCCCCAAGCCGTCATTTCCACCAAAATTTAACAAATTCCAAGTTCCAGAAGTTCCAGCTCGACAGTAAACTCTTCCGTAGTCATAATAGGTTCCCGAATAAATCTCTCCATCACAAATCCAATTAAAGTTTAAATTTAAACTTTCATACCCACTAGCATCAATAGTAACATAGGCATACATATCCGTAGAAGATGTAATCAAATATTCGCTAGGATAAGAATTGCAACTTGCATCAAATGCTGTTACTTTTAAACTTTGGTTATTTATGGAATAAACTCCAGTTGAATATACTCCCCAATAATTCTCACCACATATATTTGGTTGTTTGGTAGAATACCAACCATAGACAGGAGTATTACCAAGCAATCCGGGTGAAAAGGCTTCAAAGTCCTGGCTATAAATCGTAGTACTTCTTGTACCTGATTTTAACTGTGCGCTGTTTTCGTTATTTGAGTTTTGGACTTTTTGCTTTAACAACTCCTCTTCCGGTATGCGGTTAGAATAAACGGCATCTTTTTCGTAAGTTTCTTCAATTTGAAAAACACTTAAGTTTGTTTGTGATTGTGTTGAGAGAGTACATTTTGTGTTACCGCGAACAATTCCTGATTGATTGTGATTAATGCTCATGCCGGCTTTAAACGAATTTACACCTTGGTTTTGAGAAAATCCAAAAACAGAAATAAATCCAAAAGCTATGGATAATACAAGTTTGTTTTGTACTAAATTTTTCATAGGCACTATTTGTAGTTTCCTCATACCACAAATATAAGGTAATCGAGTACGCAAATAAATTTAATGCAATAGACAAATATAGGACATTAATTTTTTATTAACATCTATTAAATCAACAAATATCTTCAGCACAAATAGTTGTTTTGCAACATCTTACAGCTGTTTAACTAAACCAATAGTTTAATTTACTTTAGCAAATTTTCACTCGGACATTCAAATTTTTTCAAGATATTCGCCAATATTTGCGTGCGTTGGTAGGTTCATCTTGCGTCGAATGCGATAAAGACGTTTATTTATTCCGGCAGGCGATATGTTCATCATTTGAGCAATCTCTTTCGAGCTTAATTTAATTTTAATATATGCTAAAACTTTAAGATCTCCTTGACTTAATTCGGGATAATCATTTTGAAGTTTTTCAAAGAATCCGGTATTTACTTTATCAAAATGTATTTTTAATTGTTCCCAATCGGTATCGAGATTAATGTTTTGCTTCACCATTTTTGATAATTCGCGATATACTTTCTTCTCCTCAATGCTCTTGGGACTTAAAGTCTCAAGATAATCTTGTATTTCGGTTAGTGTTTTGTTCTTGTTCAAAACCTGCATTGTTGTTGTAATTAGTTCGCGTTTACTGTGATCGAGCTCTGCCTCAAACTTACTTTTTTGTATTTCGTTTATTTGTTGCTGTATTTGCACTTCTTGTTCAAGTAATTGTCTCTCGCTGACTTGTTGTTCCATTTCGAGTTGGTTAAGTCTATCTTGCTGTTCATAGTATTTTCTTTGGCTTATTAGTAAACGTGATTTTATTCTAAAAAAGTAAAACAACAAAATAAGTATGATTGCTAATGCTGTTACAATTAGTATTAGGAGTCTGTTGTGATTCTTTTTTATTTCGGCCTCCTTTCGTAAAATAGTTATTTCTTTATCTTTTTTTTCAGTTTCGTATTTAATGCTTAATTCAGAAATAATGTTTTTCGTGTTTTCATTAAAAACAGAATCTTCTAAAACAATATGGCTTTTATAATAATTTAATGCATTTTCATAATCTCCACTTAGAGAATAAAACTCAGATAGTTGTAACAATGTTTGTGATTCGGCAGATAAATTTCCAACTTCTTTTCTAAATTCCAAACTTTTAATTAAAAGCGTAATGGCATTGTTATAGTCCTTTAGTTCAATTAGTTTTTTCGCTTTTTCGCTATACACGTTAGCAATACCATGTATATTGTTTGTTTGTGTAAAAATCATTAAAGCAGAATCTAAACAAATTTCTGCAGAATCATTATTATTTTCGAGGTTATAAAAAACAGCAGCATTAAAATATGCCGTCGCAGCCTCTGTTAGTCGGTTTCCCTGCATCAGAATTCTAATAGAATTTGTTACATACATTATAGCCGTGTCTGTCTTATTCTCGTTTGCATATAGAGTTGCAATATTGTTGTAAACATTTGCTTGTCCTTCGATTATTTTAGCTTCTTCAAATAGTGTTAATGATTTAACGTAATTTTCAAGAGCTTTTTGAGGATGTCCAAGAGCATCGCTTATAACTCCCAAATTGTTGTATATTTCTGCTTTCCCTTTCGTATAACCTGCATCTTCATAAATCTTTAATGCTTTGTAATAATATTCGGCAGCAGTACTATAATCACTCTTAGACTCATAAATCAACCCAAGTCTGTTTAGTGCAGCAGCTATTTCGTTTTTATTTCTTGATTTTAATATTGACTGATAAGACATCTCGAAAAAAATCAGTGCCGAATCAAGCTCTCCCTGAAAAAAGTGGTAATTTGCTAAGTTTACATAGGCATCTGATATTATTTCATAGTTGAAACTTCTTTGACCTATCATTAAAGCACTATCGGCATATTGTCTAGATGTTTGCATATCCAAATCAAGAAACTTATCAGCAAGTTTGTTGTAAGTTTTACCAATTTCCTTTAAATTATCAGAAGTTTTTATAACATTTTGCAAACTATCAATTTGCGCCGACAATTGTATCGGAACAATTATTCCAATTATAAATACTATGGTTTTAGTCAACGAAATTTTAAACATAACAATTGCATAAGCATATTTTTCACCACAAACATAATCAAAAAAAAAACCGCTCGAAATTTTCAAACGGTTTTTTATATTATTTTAAGATGCTAATTGTGTGATAAACAAATTGCTATTCTTTTTCCGGTAATAATTTTACTTTCAAATACGACTCAGTATTTAAGTATTTTTTAGCTGCTGCTTTCATACTTTCAATAGTGATTTTGTTTACATTTTCGAGATATGAATTATAGTCTTCAACTGACATTGTTCCTGATTCAACCTCCATTAACAATCGTTTCCAGTAAGAGTTTTCTTTAACATTCGTTTCGAATTCTCTTTTTTCTTTTTCAACAACTTTTTGAATGTCTTTATCTGCAATGCCGTCAGTTTTCATGCTTTCAACGATGTCAAATATTTTACCTACTAACTCTTCTTCTCTTTCGGGATCGCAACTAAAGAAAATAGAAACATTATAGTTTTCGTAAGGAATATTTGAGCTTGATGGATATGCTCCAATAGAGTAAACTCCACTTTCTTTTTCTCTTATTTCTTCTAACAGTCTGGTAGATAGGATTTTACAAATAGCATCCAACTCAAGTCTGTTCTCAGCAGTATATTCCATGTCGCCGTGGAAAGCAATAATTTCTACACATTTTGGATCTTTGCCTCTATAAACAGTTTTTTCAACAACACCTTTTGGTGGGCGAATACCTAAGTCAGTAAAGTTTTCCGGACGATTAACATTAGGAAGCGAACCCAAATATTGTTCGATTAGTGTTTTCGCTTGTTTTTTATCGATATTTCCAACAAAATAAAATGTAAAGTCTGATGGATTTCCAAAACGCTGTTTGTATATGTAACGTACTCTATTATAATCGACCTGATCTAACATTTCGGGAGTAACAGGTTGTCTGCGTGGATGACAAGAGCTAAGTGTCCAGCGAAGAGTGTCCTGCCAAGCTGATTGTGGGTCAAGCATAGAGTTTTCCAACATGCCTTTTTCTTTGTTTATAAAAGATGCTGTTGCTGATTTCGTAACCTTTGGATTTGTAAAAGAAACATGAATCATCTGTAGTAACGTTTCGAAATCCTCTACCGAGCTGCTTCCCGATAATCCTTCGCTTGTTTCACTGATATATGGTCTTAGGTAAACATTTTTCCCTGACATATATTTTGTTAATTCAGATTTATCAAATTCTCCCATTCCGCTTTCATCAGATATGCTTGCGGCATATTTTCCATTGATGTCGTCTTGTGCTTCATAAAGAGAATAACCGCCTTTACTTTTTGCTTCGAATAGAATTTCGTCGTCTTTAAAATCGGTTGATTTAATTACAACTTTAATCCCGTTTTTTAGAGTCCAGGTTTCATAATCGAGGTCTTTATTTTTTGCTTTTTTTGCAACTTTTCCTTTTGCAGGTATTTCGCTAATCAGAGGTTTATCTGACACTTTATCTACATAAGCATCAACAGTTTTAGAGTTAGCGTCTTGATACATTGCTAAAATTTCATCTTCGTTTGGAATCACAACACCTTCTTTTTCCGGTGCCATAACTACAATAACCACATTTTCGTCAATTATCATTTTTGCAGCAAACTCATTAACTTCTGCAAGAGTAATTTCTGGGATATACTTTTTAAACAACTCATACTCATATTCGATACCCGGATATGGATTGTGAGGTGGTAAAAAGTTAGCTTTATATTCTTCAACATAGCTTTCCGATTTTTGCTTATCTCTTTCGTTGTACATTTTTTCTATGTTTTTCAAAAGATTAGCTTTTTCTCTTTCGAGTTCGGTAGCTGTAAACCCATGCTGATCCATTCTTTGATTCTCTTCAACTAAAGCTTTAAGAGTTTTTTCGATGTCGTTGTTTTGAACAATACCAATGCTTAAGAAAACAGCTTTTGGACCAATAAAATCGGTATATGCACCAAAACCTTGTGCAAATGGAGGATTTTCCTGAAGGGTAAGTTCAGCTAGTCGATTTGAGAGCATAGAACTTAACAACATAGAAATAATATCTTCGCGATAATCTGCAACAGTTTCAGTTGCTTTAGATGGATGTTTGTAAAAAATCTCAACCATACTTACAGGAGATTCTGGATCTGTAGCAACACAAACCAAAGTTTCTTTATGATCAGGAATGTCAGCTAGAAATCGTTCTCTTGGGTTTTCGTGTTTTGGTATCTGAGAAAATTGCTTGATAACTTTTTGCTCCATTTCTTTTGCATCAAAATCGCCAACAACAACCACTGCCATTAAATCGGGACGATACCAATCTCTGTAAAATCTTCTTAAAGCTTCCGGATCACAATTATCAACAACATCCATTGTTCCAATTGGAAGTCTTTCGGCATATAATGAGTTATGAAACAAAACACTTAAAAACTTACGTTGCATTCTATCCATTGCCCCTTGTCCCATACGCCATTCTTCGTGAATAACACCACGCTCAGCGTCAATTTCTTCGGTTTCCAGCGAAAGTTGCGAAGCCCAATCAAAAAGAACAAGTAATCCTTTGTCAACATACTCTGCACTGTCTGTTGGAACTTTTATCCCATATACTGTTTCGTCAAAACTTGTATATGCATTAACTTCTGGTCCAAACTTCATCCCTAGCGATTCCAAATACTCTATCAAATCGTGTTTTGGAAAGTTTTTTGAACCATTAAAGGCCATGTGCTCTGTAAAGTGGGCTAATCCAAGTTGATCCTCGTCTTCCAAAATAGAACCTGCATGAACAACAAGTGTAAATTCAGCTCGCTTTTCCGGAGTTGCATTAGATCTAATATAATACTTCATCCCATTATCCAAAGTACCAGTAATAACGTTGGGGTCGTTTGGCAATTTGTCTGTTAGCTCTAGCCCTTGAGCAAATAAACTCCCAACACTAATTAATAATGTCAGCAGTATAAAACTAAATTTTTTCATAATACTTAATTTGATTTTAAAATTTTGAAAACAAAAATATAAATATTATTAACGTAAAGTCTATTATACTTGTATTAATGCTTAAAATTTTGTTAAACTCTAACACAGATCAAAACTTTTTATAATAAGCGTCGGTAGAATGTGGATTATTGGCACAGTATAAATAAAGAATTTTTCTATTTTTGCATTCTAAAAATATTATCAAAAATGAAAAGGACAAAAATTATTGATATCCTAAAGTCTGTTGACTACGGAAGAGAAACCTTGGTAATGGGTTGGGTAAGAACAAAACGTGTTAGCAAGAATGTTTGCTTTATTGCGCTAAATGATGGTTCAACAATTAATAATTTGCAGATCGTTGTTGATGTAAATCCCGAAATAGAAGAGATTCTTGCAAAAATTCATACAGGTGCATCTGTTTCAGTTCTAGGAAAAACAGTTGAGTCAATGGGTAGTGGTCAAAGTACGGAGTTACAATGTTTAAAGCTCGAAGTCTTAGGACAAGCAAACCCCGATGAGTATCCTTTGCAACCAAAACGTCATAGTTTAGAGTTTTTGCGCGAAATAGCACATTTGCGTTTTAGAACTAATACATTTGGAGCTGTTTTTCGCATCAGACATGCAATGACTTTCGCCATTCACAAGTTTTTTAATGACAAAGGTTTTTATAACATACACTCTCCTATTATTACGGGATCAGATGCCGAAGGTGCCGGTGAAATGTTTCATGTTACAACTTTAAATATTGATAATCCACCACGAACAGAAGATAAAAAGGTGGACTACTCTCAAGACTTTTTTGGGAAACAAACAAATCTCACAGTATCAGGACAGTTGGAAGCAGAGTTAGCAGCTTTAGCGCTTTCGGAGGTTTATACTTTTGGACCAACATTTCGTGCCGAAAATTCTAATACTGCTCGTCATCTGGCCGAGTTTTGGATGATTGAACCTGAAATGGCCTTTTACGACATCAACGATGACATGGATTTAGCAGAGGAAATGTTGCAGTATCTTGTTAAGTATGCATTGGATAATTGTCGCGAAGATCTTGAGTTCCTTGCTAAACGTCGTGCAGAGGAGCAAAAACAAAAGCCTCAAAACGAACGCGACGAAATGGAGCTTATCGAAAGATTGGAATTTGTAATAAATAATAAATTTGAACGACTTACTTATACTGAGGCAATAGACATTCTAAAGGAATCAAAGCCAAATAAAAAAGGACAATTTGTTTATCCGGTAAACGACTGGGGAACAGATTTGCAAAGCGAACACGAAAGATATCTTGTAGAAAAGCACTTTAAAAAACCGGTAATTTTAACAAACTATCCAAAGGAAATAAAAGCTTTTTATATGAAGCAAAACGATGATGGTAAAACTGTTAGAGCGATGGATGTTTTATTCCCACAAATTGGAGAAATTATTGGAGGTTCGCAACGCGAAGAAAACTATGACAAGTTATATAGCCGGATTAAAGAACTGGATATTCCAGAAGAAGAGATGTGGTGGTATCTCGAAACCAGAAAGTTTGGAAGTGTGCCGCATAGTGGCTTTGGGCTTGGTTTCGAGAGATTAATGTTGTTTGTTACCGGAATGAGCAATATTCGTGACGTCATACCATTTCCACGTACTCCAAAAAATGCAGAATTTTAGTACCTGGATATTTATTTTTTTTGTATTTTTGAAGTAAGAGAAATTTGATATGTTAAAACAGAATTTACAGCAGAAACTTCTGCAAAAATTGTCGCCCCAGCAGATACAGATGATAAAACTGTTGGAGTTGCCGACATTGCAGTTGGAGCAGAGAATCAAGAAAGAGCTTGAAGAAAATCCTGCTTTGGATGAAGGTAGCGATAACGATGACGAATACTCTGCTGAAGAAATTCAGGATAACGACGATGCTCAGAACGACGATGATGATGAATTCTCATTTGAGGAATATATTGGCGATGACGACGAAATTCCTTCTTATAAATTAAATACAAATAATTACTCTAAAGACGACGAACAAAGAGACATCCCATTTTCCTCCGCAAAATCGTTTCACGAACATCTTAGCGACCAACTTATGCTAAAAGATGTAACTGAAAAAGAAAAGCTCCTGGCAGTTTTTATTATTGGAAATATTGATGAAGATGGATATTTAAGACGGGAGCTTGAAGCTATTGTTGACGATATTGCCTTCTCGCAAAATATGGAAGTCGAAGAAGAAGAATTACGCAGAGTCTTAGAGGTTGTTCAGGATCTTGACCCTGCCGGTGTTGGTGCTCAAAACCTTCAGGAATGCCTGATGTTACAGCTCGAAAGAAAAGAAAATCTTACCGAAGAAGTTGAGCTAGCAAAAAGAATAATTGGAGGGTGTTTTGATGAGTTTACGAAAAAGCATTATACAAAAATAATGTCGAAATGTAGTATCGATGAGGTACAACTAAAAGGGGCAATTGATTTAATACTAAAACTTAATCCAAAGCCCGGAAGCTCGTTTGGTGAACCTCAAACTCGTTCGTTGCAGGCAATAATACCCGACTTCATACTCGATATAGTCGATGGAAAAATCGAGATAAGTTTAAACTCCCGAAATGCTCCTGAGCTTAAAATTAGTCGTAGTTTCCATCAAATGATGGAAGATTATGCAAGAAATAAAAATGCAAATAAATCTGATAAAGAGGCGCTTACTTTTATAAAACAAAAATTAGACTCTGCTAAATGGTTTATAGATGCAATTGTACAAAGACAAAACACTCTTTTATTTAGTATGAATGCAATTGCGGAATTTCAGAAAAATTTCTTTCTCTCAGGCGACGAAACAGATCTTAAACCAATGATTCTTAAAGATATTGCCGAAATTACAAACCTTGATATTTCAACAATTTCCAGAGTAGCAAATAGTAAATATGTTGCCACACCTTACGGTAACTATTCCCTTAAGTACTTTTTTAGCGAAGGAATGCAAACAGAATCGGGCGAAGAGGTGTCAACTCGCGAAATCAAGCAAATTCTTAAAGATTGTATAGCCGAAGAAAGTAAATCAAAACCTCTTACTGATGATAAACTTGCCGAAATCCTAAAAACTAAGGGTTATCAAATTGCAAGACGAACTGTTGCTAAATACAGAGAACAACTTGATATTCCTGTGGCAAGATTAAGAAAGGAGTTGTAATGCAAAAATCAGGAGCTTTAGAAACTATTGCGCGTATCACCGGTTATGTTTTCCATCCTTTACTAATGGCAAGTGTTGCAGTTATTGTTTTGTTTAATTCCGGCCATTACTTAAGTGTTGTTAATGCAAATATTCGCGATGTAATATATTCCATTTTTATTATTTTGACCTTTGTTTTGCCTGCATTGTTTATTCCGGTTTTATACTATTTTAAAGTAATATCAAGCATCGAAACTCAAATAAAAAAAGAAAAACTTATCCCGCTAATGAGCGTGATTATTATTTATGCTCTTGCGTACTATTTTATGCAGAAAGTCAGTATGCCCGCAATATTGCTAAAAGTAATTGCCGCATCAATTGCAAGTATGATAGTTTATTTTGTTATTCTTTTTTTCTGGAATATTAGCATACACCTTTCGGCCTTAGGAGGATTATTGGGTTTTGTCATTTATCTGGGAATAAACAGTAATCTAAACGTTCTGCTAACAGGATTTTTGGTTATCATTGTTAGCGGAATTGTTGCATCAGCTCAATTATTCTTGCAAAGACACAACCCGGCTCAGGTTTATGTCGGATTTATTACGGGGCTTATGGTAGTTTATTTATCAATGTGGATTTTGTAGCGATGTGGTTTATTAAATTTATAATAGTTTTACTAATTTTATACCTCTTTGGTCATTTGATGTTCAGATATGTTATCCCATGGTTGCTCAAACGATGGATACGAAAAGCTGCTCAAAGAATGAACCCGGATTACCATAATCAAATGGAAAAAGATAAGAGAAAAGTTGGTGAAATAAATATTGACTATATACCAACAGAAAAGGATTCAAAAGACGACGATAAAGATGACGGTGAGTATGTTGATTATGAGGAAGTTAAATGAAGACGATAAGAAAAATATTATATAAAATCCTTGGGCTGAAACAGTATTTGCGTATTGTTAGCAAATTGTATTTGAAATATATAGATAACGGATTTGGAAAAGAGAAGTATCACGAAATTCATTATCTGAGGACTATTATTAAATCAGGATTCGTTTGTGTTGACATCGGCGCAAATCTAGGATATTATTCATACTTTTTGGCTAAGTTTTCCGGAAATGAAGGAAAAGTGTATGCTGTTGAACCGGTTCCGATTTTTGCTCAAATTTGGAAGAAAAATCTGAAAAAATATATTTCTAAACGATTAGTTTTATACCCATACGCACTTGGCGAATCTGAGAAAATTGTCGAAATGGGAATGCCTAGAGTTAATGGGGTTGTTCATCATGGCATGACAAAAGTTATTGATAATCAAGAAACTGAATTTGAAAAAACATTTTCGGTGGAAATGAAAAATCCTGACTTATTATTTGAGCAAATTGAGAAAATCGATTTCATAAAAATTGATGTCGAAGGTTACGAAAGTATGGTTCTGGAAAATATGCAAAAAACAATAAAAAAGCACAAACCACTAATACAGTCTGAGCTTAGTGGAGTCGAAAACAGGAATAAATGTATTAGTATATTACAAAACTTGGGTTATAGTGCTTTTGTTCTTCAAAATGGCGAATTAATCCCTGCTGACAAAAATCTTATTGAAAATCACAATAATGACTTTTATTTTAAGTTTGATAATTAGTTTCAAACTTTTATGAATAAAACTTGATTATGAAATACTTTATTTATATATCCATTGTTTTTTCTTTAGTTTTGGCTACTACTGATGGTTTTGCTCACAAGCGTGCAAAATACAATGTTGTTATAGATACAGATGGTGGTGTTGATGACTTGAGAGCTCTAACTTACTTTATGGCTTCGCGGGATTTCAACATTAACGCAATTACTACTGTTGACGGAGTATTGCCACCAAAATTATCGGCACAATACGTCCAGGCATTGTGCTCATATTTTCATCATGATGGCATTAGAATCGGACAAGGAACTGAGTTTGGTGCATCAAAGAAATATTTTGATCATGCAATTCCGGTATGGCAAAATCTTTTTCCTGATATCTCTGAAGAAGTAAAGTTGAATTCTGTTGATTTACTGATTAGCTCAATTCAATCGGAAAATAAAAGAACCATTGTCGTTGCCATGGGACCACTAACAAATATTGCAGAGGCCTTGGCGAATAATCCTGAATTGTGTCCATTGATAGAAAATATATTGTGGTATTCCGACTATAATCAAAGTCCACAAGGATATAATTTTGAGCAAGACCAAAAAGCTTTTCATACTTTACAAAATTTAAAAGTGCCTATTAAATGCGTACATTCTGCGGGCGAAAAGTATGAACAAAAATTTTTCAATGTTTTAACAGACATCGAAAACGTATATACAAAAGCAATTAATAAAGCTTTTGCTGAAACAAAATTTGTTGAAAATGCAATGTACTACTGGGATGAGTTTTTGCCGTTGTACTTATTATATCCAAGTATGTTTAACGAAACAGTCGTTGCTGATTATATTCGTAAAATTTCCCCACAACCCAAAAACTATTTTGATGTATTGGTTACAGGAATTTTGAATTTTGACAAACCCGATCAGGGGGTTAGTTTTAACGAAATCCCAACAAGTGGAGGAATGCTTCGCTCGGATGTTGCTTCTTTGTCAGATTCAATATTATTTTTACATGGATATGCAGAATTTAAAATCATTTCTCTCACCAACGAAATTCATTCGCACATGGGAATTTACTCTATTTTAGGAGCAAAAACAGGGCTTCGTATTATGGAGTATCTGCACGCAGGACTTGATGAGATTTTTTTAGTCTCCTTTGCAGGATATTATCCTCCTATTAGTTGCTTTAACGATGGATTGCAAGTTGGAACCGGGTCAACAATTGGCTATGGAACAATCGTGGTTGATGAATCTGCTAATAAATTTCCAGGGGTTTTAGTTAAATATAATGGTCGTGAAATTCTTTTCACTTTAAAAGATGAGGTTATTGCTGAAATTAAAAAAGATGTTGGATATCTCATAAAAACTTATGGACTTGAAAGCGAATTGTACTGGATTAAACTTCGAGAAATATCAATAGAAAAGTATTGGTTAGGAATGAGCCGTTACGACATTCTGGATATTGAGGAAAAATAATTTGCAAAAATTCGAAATCACAAGGTTAATCGCCAATATTTCTAACTACAAAATTCTATTATTGAGGTTACCCTCTATAAAACTGTGTATATTTGTTTTCACAATTTCCAATCTTTTAATCATGGCCTCTTTTGTTGCATAAGCAATATGAGGCATAAGGATTGTGTTTGGAGCATTTAATAATGGATGTTCTTTTGGCAGAGGTGGTTCATGCTCATAAATATCAATTGCAGCTCCGGCAATTTTGCCAATCTTTAGAGCCGTTGCTAAAGCTTGGCTATCAACTACAATTCCTCTGGCTGTATTAATTAAAACAGATGTTGGTTTTACCATTTCAAGTGTCTCAGAATTTATCAAATTTTTAGTCTCCGCAGTTGAAGGAACATGCAAACTAATAATGTCTGAACTACTTAAAAGTTCATTCAAAGAAACATATTTGATATAATCTATATTCTTTTGTGTCCTGCTAAAAGCCAAAATATTACATCCAAAAGCATTAAATAGTTTCGCAGTAGCTAATCCTATTGATCCGGTACCAATTATCCCAACAGTTTTTCCTTTTAATTCCATACCAAGATAGTTTTGTCTGTCTCCCGGCAATCGAGTGTTTGCGTCCATGCCGATAGTATTTCTCAACAAGGATAATGCAAGCACAAGGCTTAGTTCCGAAACAGCGACAGTCGAATATCCCGCAGCATTACAAACCGATACATTATTCTTTTTGCAGGCTTTAAGGTCGATATGATCGTATCCGGTAAAAGCTACATTTATCAATTTTAAGTTTTGACACGAATCAATAATTGTCTCTGTAATTGGAATATTGCTAACAACCAAAATATCAGCATCATTAGTTCTTTCAATAATACTTTTAGCGTCATCTTTTCTGTCAGTAAAATATATAACCTGATGACCTTTTGTTAGGAATTCTGTTTTTAGATTTTCGAGCAATTGTTTCTCAACTCCAAGAGGTTCGGCAATAACTATTTTCATTTTTTCGGTTTTATAAAATTCTATTAATTTCTATTAGTGCTTCCGAAGCTTTCATCTCGATAAAAACATCGCTTATAGAGTCCGTAAAGCGCGATTTCTGAGGATTTATTTCAATTATAAAGGCATTTGCTTTTTTTGCATAAAATGGAATATACGATGCTGGTTGAACTTCTCCTGTCGTTCCAATGATAATATGCACATCAGACTTTTTTGCAATTTCATGGGCTAGACGTGCTGCATCTGAAGGAATAGGTTCTCCAAAGAAAACAAAATCAGGTTTAAGTAAGCCTCCACATGTGGGACATATTGGTGGAGTATCAACTAAAACAATTTCTTTATTACTAAATTTCGAAGAACAGTCAAAACAAATGAAATACTCCTTGTTTCCATGATACTCAATAACACTGCTGCTTCCTGCTTCGAAATGCAAATTGTCAATATTTTGGGTAATGATGTATTTCAGCAAATCGCGATTTTGCCATTCGGCAAGAATTTTATGTGCTGTATTAGGTTTTGCATTTTCGAATCGGTTATAAAATATATCCTTTACGGCTTTCCATGATTCGGAAGTATTACGACGATATGTCCTTATTTCCAGCAAGTTATGATCGTATTTTGCATATACACCATCATCTCCTCTAAAAACCGGGATACCACTCTCTACAGATATCCCCGCTCCTGTAAAACAGCTCAAATATTTAGAGTTTCTTATTCTAGTGGCAGCCAGTTCGATTTTTTTCATTATAAAATTGTTTCCACAAAGATAAATATTGAATTTTGCATTTACTAATAGATTTTTAAAAAGAGTTCGTTTTTTGCACAGAATACGCATTTACAAAACCACAAAAACAAAAAATATTTTTACCTTTGAGCAAACTTTAGTTTAAATAAAATATTGTATAACCATATCGCAGACGATCTGTGTCAAAAAAAGCTAAGATGAAAAACAAGATATTTTTTTTAGATGCTTATGCATTAATTTTTAGATCCTATTATGCATTTATTAAAAACCCCAGAGTTAACTCAAAAGGACTAAATACTTCGGCAATTTTTGGATTTGTTAACACTTTAGAGGAGATTCTTAAAAAGGAAGTTCCTAGTCATATTGGAGTTGCATTCGACCCCCCCGGTGGCAATTTTCGTCACGAAATGTATGAGGATTATAAAGCAAACAGAGATGCAACACCTGAGGACATAAAATTATCGATCCCATATATTAAACAAATACTCGAAGCTTATAATATTCCTGTTATCGAAATTGCTGGATTTGAAGCCGATGATGTTATTGGAACTCTGGCAAAAACTTTTGCTTCCGAAGATTCAACTGTGTATATGATGACTCCCGATAAAGATTATGCTCAACTCGTTGACGAAAATATTTTTATGTACAAGCCTTCGCGTTCCGGAAATGCAGCCGAAATACTTGGGATAGATGAAGTAAACAATAAATTTGGAATCGACCACCCGGCAAAAGTAATCGATATCCTTGCCTTATGGGGAGACGCATCTGATAATATTCCGGGAGTTCCGGGTATAGGTGAAAAAACTGCTGCAAAACTTATTTCTAAATTTGGGAGTATTGACAATATCTACAATAACATTAACAAATTAGTTGGAAAACAAAAAGAAAACGTTGTGAACAACAAAGAGCAATTATACTTGTCGCGTAAACTGGTTACTATTGATGTTAATGTTCCAATTGATATCGATTTAAAGAAACTTGAAAGAGAACAACCTGATTATGATAAGCTAAATGCAATTTTTGATGAGTTAGAATTTAACACACTCAAAGCCAGAGTTATTGGAGGTAATGTTGTGTCGGCTAGTGAAACTCCTAAAAAAGCTGAGACAAATATAAATCAACCACAATTACAATTTGATTTATTCGGCGAGGGAACACCAACTACAGTTGAAGACACACGAAACAGTTTTGCAACTGATAACAACGACATAAAATATAATTTTATAGAGACCGAATTTGAAATTGATAATCTAATAGATGTTCTGCTAAAGCAGAATGAGATTTGTATCGATACCGAAACAACTAGTCTTAACTCAATGAGTGCAGAATTATTAGGATTAGCAATTTCTTTTAAAGAAAAAGAGGCATATTACATAATGATGCCAAATAATTTTGAGGATGTTAAGGCATTATTAGAAAAGTTTGTACCATTGTTTAACTCTGAAAACAAATTGTTTATCGGTCAGAATTTAAAATATGATCTTAGCGTATTAGCAAATTATGGGATTAGCATAAATGCAAAACTGTTCGACACAATGATTGCGCATTATTTACTGCAACCAGAACAAAAGCACAACCTCGATTTTTTAGCAAATAAATATCTTAATTATAAAATGATTTCGATAGAAGAGTTGATTGGCAAGAAGGGGAAAAACCAAGCTAACATGCGAGATATAGATCCAATAATAGTTTCGGATTATGCATGCGAAGATGCCGATATAACTCTTAGATTAAAAAATATTTTTGCAGCACAACTAAAAGAACAAAATCTGGAAGAGCTGTTTTATAAAATAGAAATGCCACTGGTAAAAGTTTTAGAATCAATGGAAAGAGAAGGGGTTAAAATTGATTCAGAGACTATTAGATCGTATTCTCAGGAACTTCAAAAGGAATTATCAGAAATAGAGTTGCGTATTTACGAACATGCCGGCGAGAAGTTTAATATTGCCTCTCCTCGTCAACTCGGGATTATCTTGTTCGAGAAACTAGTCGTCATTTCTAATCCCAAGAAAACAAAAACAAAACAGTATAGTACCGGCGAAGAAGAGCTTGTTAAACTCGTTGATAAACATCCAATTATTAAAGAAATATTAGAATATCGGTCTGTCAATAAATTGCTTAATACTTATGTTGATGTTTTACCGAACTTAGTTAACGATAAAACCGGCAGAATTCACACGAGCTATAATCAAACAGTTACTTCCACAGGGCGTTTGAGCTCAAATAATCCAAATTTGCAAAACATTCCTATTCGGGAGGACAGAGGTCGCAAAATTAGAGAATCTTTTGTTGCACGCGATGAAAATCACATCTTTTTCTCTGCCGACTATTCCCAAATAGAATTGCGTTTAATGGCACATTTGAGCCAGGATAAAAACATGTTAGAGGCATTTAACAAGTTTAGTCTGGATATTCACACCGCTACAGCAGCTAAAATTTTTAAAGTCGAGGAGGATAGCGTTACTCGCGAAATGAGAGCGAAGGCAAAGACTGCAAATTTTGGAATTATTTATGGAATTTCTGCTTTTGGCTTGAGTCAAAGGTTAAACATCCCAAGAACCGAAGCTAAAGAGCTGATTGACAATTACTTTGAAACCTTCCCTGGAGTAAAAGAGTTCATGGATAAATGTATTTTTGACGCTCGTCAAAATGAATATGTAGAAACCATGTTTGGACGCAAAAGACAGTTGCCCGATATTAACAGTAGAAATGCTGTTGTTAGAGGCTTTGCCGAGCGGAATGCAATCAATGCTCCTATTCAGGGATCGGCCGCCGACATCATTAAACTTGCAATGATTAGTGTTTATAATCGGATATTAAATGAAGGGCTTAAATCAAAAATGATTTTACAAGTGCATGATGAATTAAATTTTGATGTATATACCCCGGAACTTGAACAAATCAAAAAAATTGTCTCCGAAGAAATGACAGGTGTGGTTTCTTTGAGTGTCCCTTTAGAAGTCGAAAGTGGTGCCGGTAAAAACTGGTTAGAAGCGCATTAACATAAAGCCGTCTAATAAAAAAGAGCTGTTTTTGGGGAAAACAACTCTTTCTGATTGCTAGAAATAAGATTTCTGACAAGGGGGGCAGAAATCAAGGGATCTTTTCTCTTTTTCAGGTTATTAAGGATAATTTCTTAACCAAAAACTCCTAAAAACTAATTCATATTCAAAAATAATGAGTATGTTCTTGCATGTCTAAAATATACTCGATTTTTTTATTGCATTTTCGCAATAAATGCTAATCAACTGAAAATCAACACCCAAACGATCATTTTTTGTCTATTATATAAAAATAAATTGTATTTTTGATAATTAGAATGGAAGAGTTAAAAACCATATCATTAGTATTAGCATTGTTTTTCCCTCTGTCTTGGGCAATTAGTTACCTAATTACCGGAATTGGAAAAGAACGATCAAAAATATATTTGTTATTATTGTTTTTAGCGGCATCGTTTACTTACTTGATGACATATTTTAAATTCCAAAATCATTTAGATATTTATGCATTTTTATTCCCTTTACAGGGAGGTGTTGTACTAACTTTATTCCCATTGTTTTATCTATATGTTCGATCAATTACTTCAGAAAAGAAACTAAAGATTAAGAATATACACTCTCATTTTGTTTTTCCTTTATCAATTGTTATTTGTTATATAATAATCCAGAAGTTTCTTTTATCACAAAGCGAGGAGTTGCTTTTTGTAAAGTATCTTTTAGACAAAGATGTTGAAGTCGGAAAACATTTTGTTCTTGGGAAGTGGATTTATGATATCGGCAAAATAGCATATGTGTTAACATCTGTGGGATATGCAATAGCTTCTACCATTGTTTTGAGAAAACATATGAAAAAAATCCGGGAACTGTTTTCCGAAAACGACACCACTGAATTAAAGTGGTTGCAAGGACTATCCTTAGTCTTTCTCTTAATGATTATTTTCTTTGTTATAATTCATATTATGAAAAATGACAAAGTTGATGCAAACTCTTTGTTGGTTACATTGTCGTATTTAATGTTTTCGGGATTTTTCTGGTATCTCGGTTTAAATGGTTTTAGACAAAAAGAAATTTATAATCCAAAAGAGCTTATTGAAGTAAACGAATTGGAATCTAGTCCAAAAATTAGTAGGGAAGCGATCGAAAAACATCTTATTAAAACAAAAGCGTACTTAAAACCAGATTTTACAGTTTTTGACCTCTGTTACCATTTTCATACAAACCGCACATACCTTTCGGAGTCGATTCGAATAAATTTTGACATGAATTTTAGGGGCTTAATAAATCACTATAGAATTATTGAAGCTAAAACTAGAATTGAAAATTCTGTTGAAAAGAATGAAACTCCTGATTTAGAAAGACTTGCAATTAATTGTGGGTTTAGTTCGTATAGTACATTTTTTAGAGTTTTCAAATCCGAAATTGGGATTACTCCATCTGATTACATTAAGAATATTCAAAACAAATAAGATCCTTTTGAAAAGACAATAAAAAAAGCCGAACAAATTGTCCGGCTCCATTAGTATGATTTAATCTCACATAATTATTCTTTTTTGCTTCCGCAAGGTGTTGCATGAGTACCGCTGCATCCGGTTTTTGTGCTTGATCCGGCACACCCTGTTTTGGTTTGAGTGTGACTACCACTACAACCTGCTTTTTCCTGACTAGAACAAGGTTTTTTGGTCTTTTCGCCGCAACAAGGTGCTTTTACCTTTGCAACATAGTCGATTTCTGCTAATGATGCAATAATTTTGTCAACGTCAGTTTTGTCGTTGCGATATTTTACAACAACTACATCTTTTTCGTGATCTGCCTCAACAAACTTAACCCCTTTTGTAAAAGCTAATTGCTTATTTACTTTATTTGAACAACTTTCGCAATTCATTTCGCAAATTAGGCTTACTTCAGAAATCTTACTGTTCGACTTTTCCTTGTCATTGTTTTCTTCTTGTGCAAATACACTTGTTAAACTTGCCAAAAAGATAATCGATAATACGAATACTACTTTTTTCATTGTTATTTAATTTTAGTTAAACATTGTTATTTATTTTTCAATTCTAAATCTTATTCCTAAAAAGAATTTTCGACCATGAACCGGTCCCCAGATTAGGGATGAGTCAAAGTATCCACTGTATGGATCTGTTGCCGAAATAATCGGAGAATGTTGTTTAAATCCCAAGATGTTCTCGACACCAAAATACATTTCCCATTTCTTAAAGTATTTTGTAATTTGAGTGTTGTAAATCTGATATGAAGGAAACTCTTCGGATAAACGAAACTCTTCGGGATTTATAGCTGTGGATGGTATTCTGCCTCCTCCATTAAATTGGGCGGTAAAATCAAACTGCCATTTGTTCAATGGTGTTTTGTAAGAGAAGTTTGCTAAAGCTTTGTACTTATTAGTAAGTGGAGCTTCTACAAGATTTTGCCCTATCGTTTGCTTGACATCATTATACCTATAAGCAAGTGTAGCATCAAGTCCTTTAATAATCTGGTACGATGCCTCAACTTGATAGGTGTTTGAGAAAGATTCTCCGTTTAGATTATAAAAATGAACTTTGTCGGCAGTCTCGAAATCGGCAATAATCTGATTTATAAAATTGGTTCTGTAAAACTCGGCATTAAAGGTAACATCGCGTTTTCCCAATGGGACATACCATGTAATATTCGACCCATAATTCCATGCTTCTTCAAGTTTTAAGTCGGAATCAATAATAAACTTTCGAGATGATGCCAAAAGAAAACTATTTTCGGCAAGCACATTTGCTTTGCGAAAACCTTTGCCGGCTGAGGCGCGCAGTATAATGTTTCCTGTTAGATTATACTTCAAATTTATCCGGGGAGTTAATAATAAACCAAAATCGTTATGGTAATCTGCTCTACCTCCCAAAATTATGTTTAGCTTTTCGAATAATTTTCCGGTATATTGAAAAAATGCACCAGATACATACTCCAAATCTGTAATGAGACTATCGTTAAGGCTTTGTTCTAGATTCTCATACTTAATGCTTAGCCCGGCATTGTATTTATGATCAGTATTATTTGCAAAAGCCGATTGCCAGATTAAATTATAATATCCGCTTATTTGTTGAGCATCAAACGTTTTTAATCCATAATGTGATTTTTGATCATGCCCAACTACATTAGCAATCATGGCAATACTATTGTGTTTTTTATCCGGAAAAACATAACCCATTTTATAGAATGCTTCCACCCTATTTGTGTTTATTTGAATCTGATATGGTGTGTAGTTTTCTAATATTTCACTTGTATAGTCGCCAAGCTGCCCACTTTTTCTGGACTCATCAATATATTTAACCCCAAATCGTACCGTGAGATTCTTGCCAAAATAGTCCCAACGATTAAAAAAGTTGTACTGATTAATTAGAGGCATATCGACAAACCCATCCTTATTGTCATCATTTTTTACTAAATCGAATTGAGTGTGCGCAAAAAATGTTGTACTCCATTTTGGATTAAGCAAAACTGATGCATCAACATTTGTTTCAACCTTGCCTGCGGAGCTTACCAATTGGTTAAAGAAAAACACATCGGCAGATTTTGGTTTTTTGTACTCAACATTTATTTGTCCGGTAATGGCATCGTAACCATTAATTACTGCGGATGTTCCTTTGGAAACTTGTATCGACTCCATCCATGGGCCGGGAATATACCCAAGTGCATAAGGTTGAGAAACCCCATATAGATTTGGAATGTTTTCGGTCATCATCTGAACATATTTCCCTGCCAATCCTAATAGTTTTATTTGTTTTGCTCCGGTTGTTGCATCACTATACGAAGCATCAACGGAGGCATTTGTTTCAAAACTTTCGGAGAGGTTACAGCATGCTGCTTTGCACAACTCATCGCCAGTAATATTCTGAACATGCCCTGTTTCCATCCTATCGTAATGCGTTCCCATCTGACGCTCTCCAATTGTAACCTCATCGAGAAATCTACTATCTTGCAAAACAATTTCAACGGGCTTTGCTAAGTCCAAAACTTCTATTGTATCTGGACGATAACCAACAAAGCTAACCACAAGTCTATTATTATTGTCTGTATTCTGAATTTTAAAACTACCGTTTTTATCACTTGTTGTCCCGATTTGTGTGTTCTCCCAATAAATATTGACTCCAAATAGTGGGATTTTCTTGTCATCTGACATCTCGTAAACATTTCCGACTACTTGTGTAAACAGAGATTCTAAGGCAACAACAATAAAAACAACAGTTATACATATTGTTTTCATTATAAAAATAATTTAATGAAATAATTATTTATTTACCACAAAAAACCAAGGTTAATTTTCGATTAACCCAAAAATTTGTTTTTCTAAAAGTGACAAATCATAATCGCAGCACAGAATTGAGAATACAAATATCTTGTATGATACTTAAGGGCTCTATTAAAGGCGGGATCTTAACCTGATTTTGCACATAGTTCGAAAGAGAAGAAGAAGAGCTAATCAGAAGATTATTAAAAGTATTATTCTTAAGTTCTTTAACAATACTTTTTGAAATAATTGGTTTCTCGGAATTTGAAAAAATAATATCGAGAGCAATATATTTTATTTCTGTATTATTCAGGTGATCATCGGAATGACATGAGCATTCGTTGTGAAGTTCTATGCAAGTATTACAATGCTCATGATTGTGACTGATTTCGCCAAACTCAAAAAAAACTATTTCTTGTTTTTCGGAATTACAACCTGAACAAAAATATTGTTCGAGTATAAAACCATTAGATCCCAACAAAATAATTGATGAGGCAAGAATAGCAAATATGTTTTTTATCAACTTCACTTTGCAAAATTACGGTTTTTTTCTAAATGAATAACAGCTAAGATTAAAAATAGTTTTAAATTAAAAAGGTGAGACAATCTGCCTCACCTTTTTTATGCTGTTATTTAGTTTTTCTTGGTTTATTAATTTCTTCGAGTGAGTTTTTTTGACGAAGATTATTTTTATCTGCATCAACGGATTTTAGCTCTGTGGTTTTTGATTCAGGAGCTCTTGAATTCATTTTGTAATTATGTCCTTTTTCAGCTGGCAAGTCATAAGACTCAGGATCTAAATACGTTCCAGCCTTAACTCCTTTAAAAGAACCATCTTTTGGTATAACTGTTGGCACATTGTGTTTTTGCATATATGGATCATCTCTATCTGCCATAACCATCCAGGAGATTTCGCGATTTGCATCACCATAAACGACAAACGAGTTATAGTCATTATTCCATTCATATCCAATACCAAAAGGACGTCCCACACATGTTACTTGCACAGTTGCGTCGTCTTCTTTTGTTAAAGATTTAAAATAAGAAGGCATTTCAACTACCGCTTCTCCGTTATCGTTTAGTTTAACTTTTCCACGATACACAACTAAAGCTTCTGGAGACTCAATACAAATATGTCTCAACATTTCGTTTTCCGGGTTTTCAGGATTGTCGATTAAAAAGTTTTTAGCACCGGTAACCCACAGTGCACCACCAGCACCAAGATCATCAGTCGAATAAACTCCCCAGCCATTTGCAGCATCAGTTGTTGTTCCATATACTCCATAATATGCTTCACCATAAACACCAGCCGAGTTAATGTTTGTGCTTGAGACAATCCCGACTGTACCCCAGCCGTCAACAGCATCCGTTGTGCCATAAACACCGATCGACCCTGCTGTGGCATCACCATATCCATAAACCCCGACTGCATTGCTGTTACCTGCTACTCCGGAACCGTTAGTTAAGGTTGAAATTGACCCAATATTATTTCCGATACCAATAAGTCCTGTTCCTGTGGCATTAGTCGCTGACGCTAAAGCTCCGTCAGCGCCACTAAAAGCACCACCAGAGCCAGTAGTTAAGAAATTCGCTGTTCCATTGTTTCCAACACCGATAACACCTGTTCCGGAAGCATTAATATTTCTGCCATCGACGCCAAATCCATCAGCGAGGTCAACGTCTCCATAAATAGCGCTTGCACCAGCAGCTGTAGCTGTTCCGTAAACTCCAATATTAGTGCCAACAGCTGCAATTCCTGAACCTCCTGTTAGGAATGCCCCTGTTTCATTATTTCCTCTTGCTAAAAGACCTGTTCCGCTTACATGAACATTAACTGCATAGACTCCAAATCCGTCATCATCAATTACATCACCAACAACTCCGTAATTATTGGCACCATTTAATGCTTGACCATAAACTCCATAGTTAGAGCCAGTACCGCCATCCACTATACCTGATAGTCCGAGATACTCATCAGAACCAGTTGGCAAAGCCAAACCTTGAGCCCCAACATATCCACCAATAAATACACCACCATATCCATAATAATCTGTGTTAGCACATATTCCAGTTACACCAGTATTATCAACATTTGTTTCAGTACTCTCAAAAAAACCTGGATTATCTGCTAAACCAGAATAGTAAAATCCGTAAAGGTCATTATTTTCCCAAACTTGAGCACTTGTGTTTTCATTTGGATGTAAATAATCTCCTGCATCTGTCCATTCGCCGGCAGCACCTCCACCAATTATAATCCATACAGGAGCGGCAGGAGTACCCGAA
Source organism: Bacteroidales bacterium (assembly GCA_016937855.1). Taxonomy (GTDB): domain Bacteria; phylum Bacteroidota; class Bacteroidia; order Bacteroidales; family ML635J-15; genus Bact-19. The sequence goes on from JAFGVU010000164.1 coordinate 30,847, forward strand.
TTATAATAAAATCCGGGAGTGTTGTTTGTTTGATAAATCAACAAACTTGCTGCAGGACTAGCAATAGCATCACGTTGAGCCATTGTTAAACGTGGGACTAAGACTCCCGAATTTGTAGAAACAATATCAAGCATTGCAGAAGCATCGGGTGTTGTTGTATTTACTCCTACATTTTGAGAAAAAGCTTGATTAGTCATAAGCAAACAAAATGCAAAACAAACAACCCAAACTGTTTTGTTGAGGTGTTTTTGTAATCTTAAACTTTGATTTTTCATAGTTATTATTTTTATAAAATTTTGATTTAAATGCTACTAATATTATTTAAAATCTACTTCTCCCGGTATCATCTCCTAATGGGATGTCATACCCTAACATCAATTCGAAAGAACCATCCTGATATTGCATAAGTCTGGAAGTTGCGAAATCATAAGCAAAGCCAAATGCAAAATCCTTGTAAGTAAGTCCAATCATTGTTATGATGTCTCCTGACGATCTATATGAGAAACCCATCCAATAATCGTCGCGATATATCCCTTTTAAATTGATATCTGTTTGGAATGGCGTTAAAAAAGTACCTTTGATCAGAGTTGATGGTTCTAAGTCGAAATCTCCACTGATAGGAAATCTGTATCCGGCAATCAAATTGTAGTGTCTCACAAGAGAATTGAGCTCAACTTGATCGCCTCCGATTTTTACAGGTAACTCTATCATTTGATTTGCCGAAATACCAACAAAGTACTTTTTGTTGTATAAATACAATCCAAAATCACTTTCAGGAAGCCAAGTGTTTTCCTTGCTGTGCATAAGAGCAGGGTCGTCAGAATCCAGAAAAGTAAAGTTTGTATAGTCCATTTGATATTGAAATACCTGAAATGAAATCCCGAAAGCTAAACTAGCCTCTTCATTAAATACAGGTAAAATATATGAGTAATTCCCTTGAAACCCTATGCGTGATTCAGGGCCAAATCTATCAGCAAAGATTACACCACCAACACCCATCGTACCATTATTTAAGCGAAAATGACCACTAATAATCTGAGTTGAAGGAGCTTTTTCTATTCCTACCCATTGTTGTCTAGCTGTTAGCCTAAGCTCTATCGCGTCGGTATTACCAGTAACTCCCGGATTTAGCAATAGCTTATTAAACATATACTGACTATAAAGTGGCAATTGTTGTGAAAAGCCTGCTAGCGAAAGACAACTAATTGTTATAAGCAATAAAATTATTTTTTTCATATCTCTATTTATTTTAACGTATTATGGTCAGAGTTCCTTTAAACACACTATCATTATCAAGTTCGAGTAAATAAACGTATGTGCCAAATGGGAGCTCTATACCATTTCTAACTCCATTAAACTGATTTTCAATTTCGTGGTAAGAGTGCCCTGTTCCAGAATATTCAAAAACCTCATCTCCCCATCTGTTAAAGATTACAATTTCCACATTTTCGAATGCCCTTATGCCTTGTATTCTCCATGTGTCATTATAGCCATCATTATTTGGAGTTAAAACATCAGGAATTACTAATTCTGGTATTGGTTCAGGAATAACTACAATTATTATTGTGTCTGATGATCCACAAACCTGATTTATTGTGTAAATTATTTCATGGTCACCAATGTCAGCAATAGCAGGATTAAACTCGCCTGTAATGTCATCTACTCCAACACCAGTCCAAAGACCGCCATTATCTGTTGCTGTTAAAATGATTGCCGGATCTGTAATAAACATTGTGTCAACCGGATTTATAATTGTTGCATTTGCAGTTTGGATAACAGAAATTGTTATAGTGTCAGCATCTCCACAAGGACCGCCAATTGTGTAAATGATTTCATGTTCACCTATTCCGGCAGTAATTGGATCGAATTCTCCTGTTGTTTCATCAACACCAGTTCCACTCCATGTCCCTCCAGAATTTATTGCAGCTAATTCAATAATAGAGCTGCCTGAGCAGATTGTTCCGGGATCTATTATTGTTGGATTTGGAGAAGCAACTACAAGGATGTTAACATCATCAGAAGCAGTACAGCCATTATTCCCAGTAGCAGTGACAGTATAAATGCCTATTGCAGAAGTTGTAGAAGATTGAATTACTGGATTTTGCTCAATTGAGCTAAAACTATCTGGACCTTCCCAATTCCAATCTACTGCATCGCCACCTGATTCTGTAAGGTTAATATCATCACCTTCACAAACAGGACTGTTTCCTGATGCAGCTACAGCAGGCAGTTCTAAGACTGTAATTTCAAAAGTTGCTACTGCTTCGGTGCATGGATTGCCAGCCGGGTTGTTTGTGGTTAATGTAATCGTAACAGCATTTCCTATATCTCCGACAACAGGCGTATATTCAAATTCAAATGGACTACTGCTAATTGATGTTGATGATAAACTACCACTTCCATTATGACTGATAGAAACCTCAGTTGCGCTTCCTCCAAAACTATTATCACTAACAACAATAGCACCTATTCCACAAGTAGAACTATTAAGTGAAGATAAATTTATTGTTGGAGGATTTTCGCATCCACAATCAATACTTATAATGTTACTTTCGCTGGTGCAAGTTGTTGTAATATCCGTAACAGTAACAATATAATCTCCGTTTGCTAAGGAAGTAAATTCTGTTTCGCTTTGGAATGGTTCTCCTATTGAATACTCATAGTTTACACCTAATGGAGAAGTAACAGTTAATACGGCATTGTCGTTGCCTCCCGAACAGTCAACACTAGCTGTTGGTATAGCGGGATTTTCGTTTATCGAAACAGTAATATCTGCAGAATTTGTACACATATTTGTTCCTTCAACAACTACGGTATATATTCCGGATTGCAAAGACGTTGCTCCTGTTATTTCGGGGTTTTGTGTATCTGCAGTAAATGAATCAGGACCTGTCCATGACCAATTGATAGCATCTCCTCCTGTTTCATTAAGTGTTAAATCATCGCCAGAGCAAATAGGAGAATTGCTGCCCGCCGTAACAGTCGGCAAGCTTAACACAGATAAAACATAAGAATCTGTTGCAAGGCTACACGGTGCTCCTTCAGGATTATTCGTTGAAATTGTAATTATAACATCCGAACCGATATCAGTTGCATCAGGAGTATAAGTAAAACTAAATGGAGATGATGAGGCCTGACTAATATCCAAACTTCCTGCTCCGTTGTGCACAATATCTACAAGTGTAGCACCACCACCAAAATTATTTGATGCGACTGTAACTGCAGCGGTTCCGCATGTTGTTCCGGTGGTACTTGATAAAACTAGTGTTGGTGGGTTGGCACAACCGCAATCGAGATTAATTAACGCACTCTGCGATATACAACCTGCTGTAACATCTTGTACTGTTATTGTGTAGTTTCCATTTGTTAATGGACCAAATGTTTCGGCTGTTTGATATCCGCTACCAATGTCATATTGATAATCTGTTCCAATAGGAGATGTAATTGTAATTACTCCTAAATCTTCGCCAGCTGTACAATCTAAACTTACAACGGGAACATTTGGATTTTGATTTACAGTAATATTAATATTGTCGGAGTCGAAACATGCACCATTAGTAATGTTGTATTGGATGTTATGAATTCCGTCTCCGGCATCAATAGGACTAAAATCTGTTCCTGTAATACCGTTACCTGTCCACGTGCCACCAGAAGTAACAGCAGTTAGAGTAATTGCTGCATCAGTTTCGCAAAATGGTCCAATTGGAGTAATTGTTGCATCAACATCTGAATCGACATGAATAGTTTCGGTATCAGAATCAGAGCAAGCGCCATTTGATATATTATAAGTAATTACGTAGTCTCCAGCGCCAACGGATGGATCGAAACTATTTCCTGTAACACTTGTGCCAGACCATGTGCCACCTGTATCAGTAGCAGTTAATGTTATTGGACTTGCTGATTCACATAAGTCTGCAATAGCATTAATTGTTGCATCAACAGCAGCATCAACTTGCACTAATACATTATCAGTTGCACTACATCCATTAGCATCGGTTACAACTAGTGAGTATGTCCCTGTTGCAGCAGGAGTTGCGCCTACAATTGTTGGATTGTTGTCTCCTGAACCAAAAGAGTTTGGACCTGTCCATGTCCATCCTGTTGCATCACCTCCGGTTTCAGTTAAGTTTAGGTCTGAACCTTCACAAATAGGAGAGTTACTGCCGATTATAATTGTCGGATTATCATTTACGGTAATACTAATATCATCCGTTGCTGTACAACCATTAACATCTTGAATTGTGACATTATATGTTCCGTTGTTAGCAGAAGAAATTGGATTAATTGTTGGATTTTGATCAGATGAACCAAATGTTCCTGGTCCTGACCATGTCCAAACAACAGCATCGCCTCCAGTTTCATTGAACGTTAATGATCCTCCATTACAAACTGGAGTTGAGTTGCCGGCAGTTGCAGTTGGCAAATCATATACATTCAAACTATATGTTTGTATAGCAGCACTACAAGGAAGCCCTTCGGGATTATTTGTGGTAACAGTAATAGTTACAGTTGTGCCGGCATCAGATAGTACAGGAGTATAGGTGAAATCGAAAGGACTCGTGTTAATGCTTGTTTGGTCTAAAATTCCATTACCGCTGGTTACTACTAATGATACTTCTGTCGCACTGCCACCAAATGTATTACCGAGTACTGTTTCAGGTTCTATTCCACATGTTGTTCCACTTCCGGCAGATAAACTTAATGATGTCGGATTTGAGCATCCACAATCGAGATTTATATTTGAACTTATTGATGTGCAACCTGAAGTAACATCCTCAACAGTAACAACATATAATCCGTTTACTAAAGGTCCAAAAACATTACTAGATTGAAAAGTGCCGTCAATACTATATTCATAATCAACTCCAACCGGAGAAGTAACAGTAATAATGCCTGCATCAACACCTCCTGTGCAATCGACATTTACTATAGGAGTGCTAGGATTTGCATTTACAGTAACATTAATATTGTCGGAGTCGGAACAAGCACCATTTGTTATGTTATATTGAACATTGTGAATTCCGGCGCCTGCAGTGGCGGGATTAAAATTGGAACCAATTACACCAGTTCCAGACCAAGTGCCGCCAGCATCGATAGCTGTAAGAGCAACTGCCGCTTCAGAATCACAAAATGGTCCAATAGCAGTAATTGTAGCATCAACTTCACAGTCAACTTGTATGCTTTCAGTATCAGAATCGAAACAAGCTCCGTTTATAATATCGTATTGGATTATGTGAGTGCCACAACCTGCAATAGGAGGGTCAAATGTTCCATTATTTGGATCAGTAATGCCTGTGCCAGACCATGCTCCTCCTACTGAAGCAGCTACCATATTGATTAGAGAAAAATCATTTGAGCAGAATGGACCAGCTGGAGTAATTGTTGCATCAACATCAGAATCGAGATGAATAGTTTCAGTATCAGAATCCGAGCAAGCGCCATTTGTTATATCGTATTGTATTATGTGGTCGCCTGCACCTGCAGTATTTGGGTCAAAAGTATTTCCGGAAACTCCTGTTCCCGACCAAATTCCACCTGCATCAGCAGCTATTAGTGTTATTGAACTGGCCGTTTCGCACAAGTCGGCTAGTGGGGCGATTGTTGCATCTAAAAGCTCATCAACGTGGAAAATTTCTGTATCTGTGTCTGAGCATGATCCATTATCCACATCATATTGAATAGTATGATTTCCAGGCCCTGCAACAGCAGGGTCAAAAGTATCTCCAACAACACCCGGACCCGACCATACTCCACCGGTAGTAACAGCAACTAAAGAAACGGCAGACTCATTCTCACAAAATGGACCATCTGCTGTAATTGTTGCATCAACAGCCGCATCAACTTTTATTACCTCAGAGTCGCTTGCAGTACATCCATAAGCATTAGTTACAGTTACAGAATATAGCCCATTTGCTGTTGGATTTACTGCGCTTATTGTAGGATTTTGATCTGTAGATGTCCATAAATTGGGTCCTTCCCACGACCATGATACTGCATCACCACCGGTTTCTTGCAAAACGATATCACCACCCTCGCAAATAGGAGAGTTTGAAGTCATATCTGCAATAGGGATGGGAGAATAAAGCGCATAAGGTAATTGTGAAAAATCATTCCAGTTTGTCGCACTTGCTTTATACATTGGCGTTCCTGAAGTTGAAGAACTTCCCGGAATAATATCCCAATCAGGTATTAAACTCCAATTTGAAATTCCTTCCCATTCTCCATCTTCGGTGTTATTATAATATATGTCAAGATTTATTGCGGATGTTCCATTAGTGCGATTGATTTGATGATAAAACAGTGGATTGATTTCGCAAATTCCCGTTGCAAGCAGACTACGATCAAATCCTTCGGTTGTTGCGTCAACATTTGCCATTCTAACTGTATATGTATTAGCTGTTACAGTTGTTGGTGTAATCTCTACTGGACGATATCGAGTTGTGCCCACACTTGAGCCTACCGGAAATAAATATGTTGACGAAATATTTGTGCGTCGTGATAAAAACCCACCGTTTAAGCTTGACACAAATCCTGCACCCATTGTAATTGCATTGGGATTAGTATTCTGAATAAAAAATCCAAATGCTTCTGTCTTTAGTTCAATGTCGTTTAGTTCGAGAACGCCAGTACAATATTGATTAATTGTTTGAGTTTTTGATCCAGTACCATCAAGAGTTAAATTGTAAAAATAAGTGGAAACAGAACCATCTATTAGCTGATTCCCTCCTTCAAGAAAAACTGTTCCAGTTCCCGCGTTAAAAGTGTTGTTATTAATCCAGTTCCCATTAATTCGATAATAGCCATTTCCTCCTGCTGTTGAGTTATTAGTAAAGTCAGCAGTTACAACCAGCTCACTGGGAGTAGAGGTATTATCAACATTGATTTGACCAGACTGATTCTGAACAGAGCCATCAACATAAACTACAACTCCACCTTTAACCGCAATGTTTACTCCATTATTATACAACAACTGCGCAAAAACTGATGTTTGGAATAAAAATATTGGCAAACACAGAAAAACTAATCTTTGAATTTTCATAGAATTTGTTTTTAATAAATATCTTTAAATAAACCTATAGGAATACGAATAACTCCTGATGATTTGCACTACATTATAATGTTAATTGACTAACAACACTTCACTTAATTCTTAACAAAAATACAAAAAAAATATAGATTTACATCGAATCTTTAAAAATTTTGAAATAAAAAAACTTCAAATTATTGCCTATTGTTGATATTTAAATACGCAAATACGATTTGTTCAAACACAATCAATTAAAATTATATAAATATTTTTATTGTTACTCATTAGTTATAATTCTTGTATTTTTATAATTAACATTTTTTTTTGCAACTTTGCCTAAAACTATTTTTAAATATTTTGAAAGAACTTTTCTCAATACTAATCATTGCAATCGCTTTATCGATGGATAGCCTGACGGTTTCGATGGCAGCTGCATCGACCTGCAAAAAGAAAGATAATTTTGTTTTTTTGCGATTCGCTTTTACATTAGGATTTATTCAGGCCGCATTTACAATTGCCGGCTGGGCCGCAGGAGCAGAATTGGAAAAATATTTGCGTGATTTTGACCATTGGATCGCATTCGGATTATTACTAATTATTGGTGGCAAAATGCTATATGAGGGAATAAAACATAAAAATTCCGATGAAAAGCCGGAAATAAATATGAACAACTTTTTTGTTGTTACCGGATTGGGAATTGCCACAAGCATTGATGCTGCTGTTGTTGGTGTAAGTCTCTCTTTTGTCGGATTAAACATCTGGATTTCGGCCTTAATAATTCTGTTGATTACATTCATATTTTCGTATTCGGGACTTATGGGGGGAAATATAATAAGAATCAAACTTAAAAAGCTTCCCGTAGAAATAATCGGTGGTGTTTTTTTAATAGCAATAGGGGTTAAAGTTCTTATCGAACATTTGTCGCATTGATAATTCGTCTTAAAGACTAAATCTCTTTTGATTAGGGATTTGGGCACTCGATGATTGTTTTCACAACATAAGCTTCGGGATAATCACCTGCCAATTCTTGTAAAAGAGAAACGGCATCAAATCTGTTTGTGAAGTCTCCAACCAAAACCTCAAAGTTTGGTTCGGTGTATGTAACATAAGCTTTGTGCTTACTATACTGGAATCTTAGCCTGATTGAATTTGCCTCACTCCTAGCATTACTATGGTTTTGAGCATATATTTTAACTCTGTATCCAGGAAAACCTCTGCGCTTTTTATTTAATCCAACATGAGTTTCTACAAAATTTTCTAATTGATCACTTTGAGAAATCGTAACTTTTCCATTATATGAATAGGAATCAAAATATCCAACATCAACAGGGTCTATGCCTTGAGCTGCAACTATTGTGCAAATAAAAAATAAAGGCAGAATAATAAAATGTTTTGTCATCATGGTTAAAATTTTTGTAAAAATACAAATAATTTAAAATTTGTCAATATTTTGTTTGTGATTAACTTTAATTCTTTTAGGAATTCCAAATTTTGAGACCGTTACGGTTCCTTTAACTTCCAGTTCAGGATTTCGCTTTTGCATTTCGGCCACAAGAAATAAAACATTTGTCAAAGCATCTTTTGGCGTAATCTCAAAAGAAACGGGGTAAGTCTCTTTAGATTTTGCAGGAATTTTTATTTTGTCCAACTTATTTACTTTTCCAACATTTCTGCCATTTACAAATAAGTCAAGATTAACTTTCTTTATGATAAAAGAAAACGAGTTTGGATTCTCAATTGGAATTTGAATTTTAAGCCTTACAGCCTTCATGCTTAGCTCCTCAGGTTCAACTCCGCTAGGATTTCCAATGTTAATATTCTGCACAGAACACGAAAACAGTACAATAGAAATTACCCCAATAATAAAAAACCCAATATTTTTCATTTTATATATTTACTGTTAATTTGAAATTCGTTTGCAAAAATATCAAAATCTATTCCACTTAAAAATATCTTACTTTAAATCTTGACTCCATTTGTCAATTTGGCTCTTGGCATCTTTTAATGACGCTCCTGTTATTTCTTTAAATTCCTTAATTGCTTGATTTGTATTGCCTGCTACCAATAATTTTTTTATTTGCTCAGGAATGTCTGTTTTAGGAATGTTATCAGAAAAGTCCAATCCGAGATTTCTAAAAATAAATTTTAATTTAATCTCAGTGTTTTCAATACGTTTTTCAATTTCATCCAATCTATTTTTTATCTCTTTATCATTCATAATGGAAAAGTTACTATTTGATTATTTTGTCACTAAATTCGAAAAAATCTACTCCGTTAAAATTACCACTACTCATCATAAGCAAATTGGTTTCATGATAATTATACTCTTGCAAATACTCCTGCAGTTCATTTGTGTCAGTAAAAACAATTGTGTTATCACCAAAGGACTCTCTAACAAAGTCTTCTTCAATTGCGGGTAGTCGCTTGTGTTTAATTACGTCATGACTATAATAAACTATTGCTATATCTGCGACTTTCATACAGTCTTTGTAATGTGGGATAAAGTTTTTCTGCAAACTTGAAAATGTGTGCAACTCCATGCATGCAATTAGCTTACGAGTTGGATATTTTTGCTTTAATGCTTTGATTGTTGCTCTGAGTTTCGAAGGTGCATGAGCAAAATCGAGATAAAATGAAGAGTTCGCGTTTTCTTTAACAAGTTGGAGCCTTTTTGCTGCACCCTCAAAGTTCTGGATATTCTCCCAAAACACAGTTTCACTTACTCCAGCTTCCAAACATGCATATCTGGCAGCGTTAATGTTTTGCAGATTATGCTCCCCAAAAACACTCATTTTATAAACTTTGTTTTGGTGTTTTACACAAATATTCTCATTGTCATCAATAAAATATTCGTGAGTATTGTATGGGATAGAAGATATCTGATTGTTTAAGTTAGAAATCTTTTGAAGATTCTCGTCTCCTTCAAACCAAAATAGTTTTCCTCCTGAAGTAATTGACTTAATAAAAATACTAAATTGGTCAACATAGTTTTCAAAAGTCGGAAATACATTAATATGATCCCAGGCAATACCGGTTAGTATCGCAATTTGTGGTTTATACCAATGAAATTTGGGCGTCAAGTCAATTGGTGAGGATAGGTACTCATCTCCTTCAAAAATCGCAATAGGATTATTCTCGTTAAGCTCTACCATTGTATCAAAACCCTTAATGTTTGCTCCAACCATATAGTCGAACTTCATATTGGCAGATTTTAACACATGCATAATCATTGAAGTTATAGTAGTTTTACCGTGGCTACCTCCTATTACAATGCGCTTCTTGTTTTTAGTTTGTTCATACAAAAACTCAGGATAAGAGAATATTTTCAAACCTTTTTTTTGCGCCTCAACAAGCTCAGGATTATCTTTGCGTGCATGCATCCCAAGAATTATAATATCTATTTGCTTATTTATTTTTTGAGGAAACCATCCAAACTCTGCCGGCAATAATCCATATTTTTCAAGCCTGGATAGTGATGGATTAAAAATCTCATCGTCAGACCCACTAACATCGTATCCTTTTTTGTGTAAGGCAATTGCTAAATTGTGCATTGCTGCGCCGCCGATTGCTATGAAGTGTATTTTCATTTTTTAGTTTCTATAGTTTTTAAAAGTGTCTAAAGTTATGAGTGTCTAGAGTCCCGAAAAACCAATTTGTTTTTTGCAAATTTGTTGTTTTTCGAAGATCCTCGAGAAAATATGAAATTGCTTATTAGCATTTTAATATTTAACGAGGCTAAAAAGAGAAAACTGTAATTGTGAATAGTTCAATTTGCAGTTTCTGTCCCGTTATCCCGAGAATCCTCGAACCGGAGGTTCGGGATTTTCTCGGGATGTCTAGAGTTTAAAGGAGCGCTGTATAAATAGCTTACTCCGAAGTTTAGTTAACTTTAGTCACATATTTTTTTCTCTATATAATCAATTAAACTGTGAATTACTTTGATATGTATCTCCTGAATTCTATCTGAATATCCATTATGTGGAGCTCTAATTTCAATATCAGCAAGGTCTTTAATCATTCCTCCTGTTTTTCCGGTTAGGGCAACGACCTTCATACCTTTGTCTTTTGCTGCTTTTATAGCTTCAATAATATTTTCCGAATTTCCGCTAGTACTTATTGCCAAAAGAATATCACCATTATTTCCTAAAGCTTCAACATATCTAGAAAAGATGAATTTAAACCCAAAATCGTTTGCAGTGCATGTAATATGTGATGGATCACTTATAGCAATTGCAGAAATAGCTTTGCGTTTTTCGCGAAAACTACCGGTAAGCTCCTCGGCAAAGTGCATTGCATCACTCATAGAGCCTCCGTTGCCGCATGAAATTACTTTTCCACCGCTTTTAATTGAACTAATAATCACATCCCCTGCTACCTCAATTTTTCTAAAGTTTTCTTGGTCGCCAATAAAAGCATCCAACACTTTTTGAGCTTCTATAAAATGTTCTTTTATTTCCATTTTGTTTTTTTTTCAAAAATACACTTTAGTTTTTTAGTTCCAAAAAATATTAATTGTGCTGATATCAATTATAGATCTTGCATTTTTGCCAGAATTAATGTTTGTAGTATATTTGTAAAAACTATTACTGTGAAAAACGCATCGAGAAGTAATTTAAAAAACAGGCTTTATGTTATAATTTTTAAGTCGAACACACCGGCCGGCAAATTGTTTGATGTAGCTCTCCTGGTTGTTATTATTGTTAATTTACTTGCAGTTATGTTCGAGAGTATCGATTATTATCGCTCGAATTATGGATACTGGCTACGTGCTATAGAGTGGATGATAACGGCTCTATTTACAATTGAATATGCGTTAAGAATATGGGTGTTGAACAAAAAGTCGAAATACATATTCAGTTTTTATGGTATAGTTGATTTGCTTGCTATTTTACCATCTTTTATTGGATTATTTATTGCCGGAACGCATTTATTAGTTGTTATAAGAACATTACGATTGCTGAGAATATTTTCCGTTTTTCAGCTAAGCAACTATACAAAACAAGGCAATTTTATTTTAAGATCAATTGCCAGTAGTTGGTCAAAAATATCAGTTTTCTTATTGTCAGTTATTGCTGTTATTACAGTAATTGGCACATTGATGTATTTAATCGAAGGGGCTGAAAACGGATTTAAAAATATTCCAATTTCTATCTATTGGACAATTGTTACAATTACTACCGTAGGTTATGGCGATATTTCTCCGGCAACTCCGGCAGGTCAGTTTTTAGCAAGCATAGCAATGATAATAGGCTATTCAATTATTGCTGTACCAACTGGCATAATTACAGCCGAAGCAATGAAATCAAAAAAACAATCCATTACATGTCCACGTTGTTTCTCGGATAAAAACACCGAAGAAAACAATTATTGCTCAACCTGTGGCTTTTTGCTTAAAAAAGAATAATGTTACTACAAAAATATTATTGCAAATTCATTAATCCATCAGCTATTTGAGTTGTCTCGCTTTTTACCTGACCAATTCCAATGACACCACCCGAGAACCCCGATGTGCCTGTGCTGATATGTACACGAGCATTTTCAACCTTAACTTTAAACTTAAAATACTTTACAAAAGCACCAAAAAGTATTCTCATAGTACGGTTGCCCTTTTCAAAAACGCCATCATTAACTGTTCCTTCAACTAATTGATATCCTTTGCTTTTCATAAACATAGCCACAGAAGTTGCCAATTGATTGTCATTATCACATTCAAATACATGAATGAAATTATCTGTGTTTCTAACTTCGTTCGCAATAAATTTAATCATAATTTCAGTTTTTTTTTTTTTTAAAAAAAATAAAAAAAATATAAATACACAATATTATCATATTGTTAAATCAAATAAATAAAAAATCATGGCAAATAATAAAATATTTGAAGAATTTTTACTATATTTGTCAAACTCACTTTGCTATGAAAAAAAGTTATAATCACTATATATTAGGTTTTTTAGACGATTGCATTTAATTAAGAATTTGTTAATGTAAAACGCGCTAAAAAAACGATATCTTAAAGTATTTTTGACAAAAATTTCGACAATGGGAATAATAAAATTTGACAAAAAGCAACTAATAAATCTTGAGTATTCGTTAAATCGAGAATTATTAAGAACAAATCGTGCAGGAACTTATGCAAGTACTACAATTATAGGCTGTAATACCAGAAAATATCATGGTTTACTGGTAGCTCCAATGGAGGATATTGATAACGAAAATCATGTTATTTTGTCAAGTCTTGATGCAACAGTTACTCAACATGAAGCTTCTTTTAATCTTGGAGTACGTAAATATCCCGGGATTTATGAGCCAAAGGGACATAAATATGTTAGAGACTTTGAAATAGACATTATCCCAAAAATCATTTATCGCGTTGGTGGAGTGGTTTTGCAAGTTGAGAGAATTCTCAGCGAAGACGATCGAATAATGATAAAATATACCTTGTTGGATGCACATTCGGAAACAACTCTTAAGCTTAAACCATTTTTAGCTTTTAGAAATGTACATAATCTAGGCAAAGCAAATTTATTTGTTAATACTAAATATCAATCCGTCGAAAACGGCATCAGAGTAAGAATGTACGATGGATACAAACATCTTTATATGCAATTTAACAAAGAAGTTGATTATGTTCACGTTCCTGATTGGTATTATAATGTAGAGTATATCGAAGAACAAAGACGGGGATACGATTTTCAGGAAGACCTATATGTACCCGGATATTTTGAGATGAATATTAAAAAGGATGAAAGCATTATTTTTAGTGCTGGATTAAAAGAAATAAAAGCCAATACTATAACGAAAAGTTTTTCTTCTGCACTTAAAAAAAGACAAACACGTGAAACCTATCTCGACTGTTTAAAAAGTGCTGCACAACAATTTATTTACAATAGAAATGGTAAAACCGAAATTATAGCCGGGTTTCCGTGGTTTGGACGTTGGGGGCGAGATACATTTATTGCACTTCCGGGTCTAACTCTTTATAATGGAGATATTAAAACCTGCAAAGATGTTTTGGATACAATGACTAAGGACCTTAAAGATGGACTATTTCCAAACATTGGTTCTGGTGAAACAACAGCAATGAATTCTGTTGACGCACCACTTTGGTTTTTTTGGACTCTTCAGGAATATTCAGGTTTTGTTAAAGACAAAGCGGTAATTTGGAAAGAGTTTGGCAAAAAAATGAAGCATATTCTCGAGAACTATCGAAAAGGGACACACTTTAATATCAAAATGCATGATAATGGACTTATATGGGCAGGCGAAACAGGAAAAGCATTAACATGGATGGATGCAGTTGTTGCCGGAAAGCCTGTAACTCCACGACATGGTTTTGCAGTAGAAATAAATGCTCTTTGGTACAATGCTTTAATGTTTAGTTTGGAACTTGCTCAAGTTGCAGGAGATCAAGACTTTATTGACGAATGGTCTGTAATTCCTGAAGTAACAAAACTATCTTTCCTTGAAAAATTTTGGTGCGACGACCGAAAATACCTTGCCGATTATGTCACATACGACTATGTTGATTGTAGCGTAAGACCAAACCAAATATTTGCATGTTCTCTGACTTATTCTCCACTGTCGGATCACAAAAAAGAAAGAGTGTTAGAAACTGTTCGCAAAAATTTGTTAACCAATAAAGGATTAAGGTCTCTAAGTCCCGAACACCCCGACTATCAGGGGTTTTGTGAAGGAAACCAAGAACAGCGCGACAGAGCATATCATCAAGGAACAGTCTGGCCTTGGTTATTGGGCCATTTTTGTCAAGCATATCTTGATGTTCATGAAAAAAGTGCCATAACCTTCGTCGAGAAAATTTTTAACTCTTTTCAGGAAGATATGACAATGCACGGAATTGGCTCAATCTCTGAAATCTATGACGGAGATCCACCTCACACACCAAGAGGTTCTATATCTCAGGCATGGAGTGTAGCAGAAATTATCAGAATACACTACTTAGTAGAAAAACTTAAAAATACGGAGGCAAAAATATGAAAGTACTAATGTTTGGATGGGAATTTCCTCCGCATATTACCGGAGGATTAGGAACAGCCTGTTACGGACTAACAAAAGGGCTTTCAAAATTCGATGTTGAAGTACTTTTTGTTGTCCCAAAAACATATGGAGACGAAGATCAGTCTTTTATTACTATTGCCGATGCCGGCGATGTAGTGATTACAGAACGGAAATCTACAAATCAAGAGTTTTGGGATAATTTTAGATATATGGAAGTCGGTTCAAACCTTATTCCATACATGGATCCCGAAGAATTTAAGAAAATTTTTGATGAAAAGATTTTGACACACACCGAATTCTCAGAGGAAGTATTCGCACAAAACTTTAAATTTTCAGGTTCATACGGAAAGGACCTATATCAGGAGGTTGCCCGTTATGCCTTAATTGCTGCATACATTGCAGCAAATAACGATTTTGATATTATTCACGCTCACGATTGGTTAACATACTCTGCCGGAGTTGCAGCAAAAGCTGTCTCAGGAAAACCGCTTGTAGTTCATATGCATGCTACCGAATTTGACCGTTCGGGCGAAAATGTTAATCAGAAAGTTTATGATATCGAACGAAGCGGAATGGAAGCTGCCGATAAAGTTATTGCAGTTAGTAATCTTACCAGAAATACTGTAATCAATAAATACGGTATTCATCCCGATAAGGTTGTTACTGTTCATAACTCGGTCGAGCCAATTTCTCTTCCCGATTTCACAGTAAATAAGGCAGTTAAAGAAAAAATTGTAACTTTTTTGGGTAGGATTACTTACCAAAAAGGCCCCGATTACTTTATCGAAGCTGCCAAGTTAGTTATTGACAGAGACCCAAATGTGCGTTTTGTTATGGCTGGTAGTGGCGATATGCTTAACAAAATGATTAGAAGAGTTGCACAACTTGGAATTGCTACGAAATTCCATTTTGCCGGATTCCTAAAAGGACATGAGGTTTTCGAAATGTTTAGTATGAGCGATGTGTATGTAATGCCATCGGTAAGCGAACCGTTTGGAATTTCTCCTCTGGAAGCAATGATGTCTGACGTGCCTGTGATTATTTCAAAACAATCGGGAGTGGCCGAAATCTTAAAACACGCTCTTAAAGTTGACTTTTGGGATGTCGAAGATATGGCTGACGCAATATATGGAATGCTTCATTACGAAGGATTATCAAAAATGTTTAAAAAATATGGAAAAGTCGAAGTCGAAAATCTTAGATGGGAAAACTCCGCATACAAAGTCAAGGAAGTATATAAATCTTTATTATAAAAACTGATAAACTGATTAACCGATAAACTAATAAACTAATAATATGAGAACAATTTGCTTTTACTTTCAGGTACACCAGCCGTTTAGATTGAAAAGATATAAGTTTTTTGATATAGGTAATGACCACTACTACTTTAATGATTTTGAGAACAAATCTATTATGCGAAAAGTAGCAGAAAAATGTTATTTGCCTACGAATCAAACTTTTCTTGATTTGATAAATGAGTTTGGCGATAAAGTAAAAATAGCCTATTCTATTTCAGGTGTAGCAATTGACCAGTTCGAGATGTATGCTCCGGATGTTTTAGAAAGCTTTAAAAAGCTTGTTGCTACAGGTAAGGTCGAGATTTTATCTGAAACATATTCGCACTCGCTTGCTGCTTTAGTAAGCCGCGAAGAATTTGAAAGACAAGTTAAAATGCACCGCGATAAAGTAAAAGAAGTTTTTGGTGTCGAACCTCAGGTTTTCCGTAATACCGAGCTTATTTACGCCGATTGGATTGGTGAATATGTTGCCGAAATGGGATACAAAGCAATGATAACCGAAGGCGCAAAACATGTTCTCGGTTGGAAAAGTCCAAACTATCTATACTGTAATGCTGTAAATCCAAAACTCAAAGTTTTACTAAAGAACTTTAAGCTTTCGGATGATATTGCTTTTAGATTTTCAAATAGAGATTGGGAAGAGTTCCCTTTGACTACCGAAAAATTTGTTTCATGGTTAAATGCTCTTGATCCAAAAGAAGAAATTGTAAATCTTTTTATGGATTATGAAACTTTTGGAGAACATCAATGGGCAGAAACAGGCATTTTTGATTTTTTAAGAGCACTCCCTAATGCAGTTTTTAAATATTCTAATTTTACATTTTCTACTCCATCCGAAATTATAAACACTATCGATCCTGTAGGAGCAATACATGTGCCCCATCCGATTTCCTGGGCAGACGAAGAGAGAGACCTCACTGCTTGGCTTGGAAACGAGTTACAGGACGAGGCTTTTTCTAAACTTTATCAGTGTTACGATTTGGTCAAGCAGAAAAACGATCCGCAAATCTGGAAAGATTGGTTATATCTACAAACAAGCGACCATTTTTATTACATGTGCACCAAATGGTTTAGCGATGGCGATGTCCATAAATATTTTAACCCTTACGATTCTCCTTACGAAGCATTTGTAAACTTTATGAATGCTCTAAGCGATTTTATTATCAGATTAGAACAAGAGTAAAACAGACATATAACACTATTCATTTGCATTTATTAGCTTAGTTCAAGAATTTTATTGGGCTTTGAGCAGATGATTTATCTACTTTACGATATTTAGGGGCTACTGAAAATCAGATATTTTATTGTATTTTTACAAAAAGCGATAAATATTGCGGGTTATATCAAATAAACATATTAATTTCGCAGCGTAAAACTAATATTATCTGAAAAGATGGACGAAAAATTATTTCAGGAATTTCCTCCAATTCCAACACAAGCCTGGGAGGAAATCATTCAAAAAGATCTTAAAGGTGCTGATTATGAGAAGAAACTGGTTTGGAAAACAAACGAAGGATTCTCTTTAAAGCCGTATTATCGTAACGAAAATCTCGCGAATTTGGATTATTTAACAACAAATCCGGGTGAGTTTCCTTTTGTTAGAGGAATTAATCTCGAAAACAAATGGGAAATTCGTCAGGACATAAAGGTTAATGATCCTGTTTCGGCTAATCTGTTGGCTCATAAGCTAATTAAAGGAGGCATAAACTCTTTAGGATTTGTGTTTAATAATGAAGTCGATTCTGTTGCTTTTGAGGCATTGATGAAAGGTATTAACCCCGAAGAAATTGCTATAAATTTTATTAGCAGTAAACTTTCCGGTAAATATGTTTCGATGCTTGCCGATTTTGCGCAAAAAAATGGGTTTGATTTGTCAAAAATCAACGGGTGTAACGACTTCGACTCTTTAGCTTATCTTATGCTTAACGGTAATTCATTTTGTGGAAACCATGACTGCAAATGCGCCGAGTCGATGATGAAAGAGTTTGCTAATAAATTAAACTCCTACCGACTTGTTACTGTTAATGCGCGTCATTTTAAGAATGCCGGCAGCTCTTCTGTTCAGGAGCTAGCTTTCGCATTAGCAATGGGAGCTGAATATATTCGCAAATTTACTGATGAAGGTTTAAGCATTGACGAAATTACACCAAAACTTCAGTTTAACTTTGCTGCCGGAACCAATTATTTTATCGAAATTGCTAAACTTCGCGCAGCTCGTCTATTGTGGGCTAAAATTGTAGAAGCAAATAATCCTGCAAATCTCGATGCTGCAAAATTATTTATAAATACCGAAACATCTTTGTGGAATAAAACAGTTTATGATCCTTATGTAAACATGTTGAGATCTACAACTGAGGCAATGTCAGCGATTATTGGCGGTACAAACTCTTTAAATGTTAATCCATTTGATGCAGTTTTTGCAGAACCTACTGAGTTCTCTCTACGAATTGCTCGTAATACTCAAATAATAATTAAGGAAGAAGCACATTTTGATAAAATATCAGATCCCGGTGCAGGTTCTTATTATATCGAAACTCTTACCGATGCAATTGCTGAAAATGCATGGAAATTATTTATCGAAGTTGAGGATAAAGGTGGGTTCACAGCAGCTCTAAAAGAAGGATTTATCCAATCAGAGATAGAAAAAATGGCTGAAAAAAGAAACAAAGATATTGAAACACGCCGCGAAATACTTCTTGGCACAAATCAGTATCCAAATTTTAATGAACCACGTACCGAAATAGAATTAAAAGATCTATACACACCCAATGGAGAACCTACAGTTTGCAAACCTATTAGAGTTTATCGTGGAGCCGAAGAGTTCGAAAAAATGCGTCTAAAAACTGATAAAAGTGGAAAACGCCCGTTAGCATTTATGTTAACCATTGGAAATTTAAACTTTAGAAAAGCAAGAGCGCAGTTTGCTTGTAATTTCTTTGCATGTGCCGGATTTGAAGTTGTTGATACCAACGGATTTAATACAATTGAAGACGGAATTAAAGCAGCTCAACAGAAAAATGCAGACATTATTGTTTTATGTAGCTCTGATGAGGAATACGAAACTCTTGCTGTCGAATTACAACAAAAAGCAGATGGAAAAGTAGTTGTTGTCGCAGGGAATCCTGCTTGTCGTCAGGATCTCGAATCTAAAGGGGTTGTTAACTTTATCCATGTCAAATCAAATGTTCTTGAAGAACTAAAGAACTATCAAAAACTTGTTGGCATTAACTAAAAAAACCAAAAAAATGAAACCAAATTATAAAGATATAAACATCAAATCGAAGCCTGCCGGCAGCCTTAGTGGTAAAGATTGGCAAGCAAAGAATAAAATTACAAAAGATTGGTTAACTCCCGAGCAAATTCCTGTTAAAAAAGCCTACACAGCCGAAGACCTTGAGAATATGGAACATCTCGAATATGCTGCAGGGATATCTCCTTTTTTTCGTGGCCCGTATTCTACAATGTACGTAATGCGCCCATGGACAATACGTCAATATGCAGGATTCTCTACTGCCGAAGAATCAAATGCATTTTACCGTCGTAATTTGGCCGCAGGACAAAAAGGTTTGTCGGTAGCCTTCGACCTTGCTACACACAGAGGTTACGACTCCGATCATCCTCGCGTTGTTGGTGATGTTGGTAAAGCCGGTGTCGCTGTTGACTCAGTTCTTGATATGAAAATTCTGTTCGACGAAATTCCACTAAATAAAATGTCGGTTTCCATGACAATGAATGGTGCTGTTTTACCAATTATGGCATTTTATATTGTTGCCGCTCTCGAACAAGGAGCAAAACTAGAAGAACTTGCAGGAACAATCCAAAACGATATCCTCAAAGAATTTATGGTGCGTAATACATACATTTATCCACCTGAATTCTCAATGAAAATTATTGGTGATATTTTTGAGTTTACTTCTCAAAAAATGCCAAAATTTAATTCAATCTCTATTTCAGGTTACCACATGCAGGAAGCCGGAGCTACAAATGATATAGAATTAGCATATACTCTGGCCGATGGTCTCGAGTATTTACGCACAGGTATTGCTGCCGGACTCGACATTGATGCTTTTGCACCTCGTTTGTCATTTTTCTGGGCTATTGGGATGAACAATTTTATGGAAATTGCCAAAATGCGTGCTGCCAGATTGTTATGGGCAAAAATTGTAAAGAAATTTAATCCGAAAAATCCAAAATCTCTGGCTTTGCGTACACACTGTCAAACTTCGGGATGGTCGCTCACCGAACAAGACCCATTTAACAATGTGGCACGTACTTGTATCGAAGCAATGGGAGCAGCATTAGGACACACACAATCTTTACATACAAATGCTCTTGACGAAGCAATTGCTCTTCCAACAGATTTTTCGGCTCGTATCGCACGAAATACTCAGATATACATACAGGAAGAAACCAATGTTTGTAAGCAAGTCGATCCGTGGGCAGGTTCTTATTATGTTGAAACACTGACTCACGAAATTGCTCACAGAGCATGGAAATTAATCGAAGAGGTAGAAGAGCTTGGAGGTATGTCAAAAGCTGTTGAGTCTGGGATACCAAAAATGCGTATCGAAGAAGCAGCTGCAAGAGCACAAGCACGAATTGATAGTGCTGTTCAGACAATTGTAGGCACAAATAAATATCGTCTCGAAAAAGAAGATCCAATTGATATTTTAGATGTTGATAATACTGCCGTTAGAGAGGCACAAATAAAACGTTTACAAAAACTAAGAGCAGAAAGAAACGAAGAAGAATGTCAGGCTGCACTTGCTGCGATTACAAAATGCGCCGAAACAGGTCAAGGTAATTTGCTTGAGTTAGCGGTTGTCGCAGCTCAAAAAAGAGCCAGCTTAGGTGAAATTTCTGATGCTTGCGAAAAAGTAGCAGGGAGGTATAAAGCTGTGATAAGATCTATTTCAGGAGTTTACTCCTCAGAATCGAAAAACGATCCCGATTTCGAAAAAGCACGGGAGTTATGCAAAGTATTTGCAGAAAAAGAAGGTCGTCAACCACGTATTATGGTTGCAAAAATGGGACAGGACGGACACGACCGCGGAGCAAAAGTCGTTGCAACAGGTTATGCCGACGTAGGATTTGACGTAGATATAGGACCATTATTCCAAACACCCGAAGAAGCTGCAAAACAAGCAGTTGAAAATGATGTACATATTTTAGGCGTTTCATCATTAGCTGCCGGACATAAAACTCTTGTACCTTCGGTTATTGCTGAACTCGAAAAACTTGGTCGTGGCGATATTATGGTTATTGCCGGAGGCGTTATCCCTTCGCAAGACTATCAGTTTCTTTATGATGCAGGTGTAGCTGCTATCTTTGGACCCGGAACATCAGTGTCGAGAGCAGCCGTTAAAATTCTCGAAATACTGCTAGCTGAATAATTTACAAATAATTAATACTGATAAAACGCCCCAACTAAAAAATTGGGGCTTTTTTTTGATGTGGGATTTGGGTATAAAAGATGTCTCATACCGGAGTATAATACTCGAGTGTCCTAACGTGGAATACAGGTCAAATGTCAAGTTTTCTGCACCAAAAACTTGACATTTCAAAAATGGATTTTGAATGAAATTTACTGAAGTGAAAATAGAGAATGATCAGATAAACAGTTTTTTATTTTGTGCAGAATTATCACAAACTGATTCACATAAAAAGAAAAATGTCCAGTAAATTTGCAAATAAACTTAACAAATTGATTATTTTTATAAAAAATTACAGTAATGCCCGAACAACAAAACATCGAAAAATCAAATTCAGGAGAAATAATTCTTTATCAAAATCCTGATGGAAAAATAAAAATTGATGTTCGTCTGGAAGACGAAACCGTTTGGCTTACACAAGATCAAATGGCAACCCTGTTCGGCAAAGGCAGAAGTACTGTAACAGAGCATATTGCCAATGTTTTTGAAGAAGGCGAATTAGAGCAAAGTCGAACTTGTCGGAAATTCCGACAGGTTCGGAAAGAAGGCAATAGAGAGGTAGAGCGAAAAATTGACCACTATAATCTCGATGTTATTATATCTGTAGGTTATCGGGTAAAATCGGTACAAGGAACTCAGTTTCGTATTTGGGCAACACAACGATTAAAAGAATACATTATAAAAGGATTTGCACTGAATGACGAACGGTTTAAA
>JAFGVU010000026.1 GCA_016937855.1 Bacteroidales bacterium
GTTGAATATTGCAATGGCAATTTCTGTCCCGTTATCCCGAGGATCCTCGAACCGGAGGTTCGGGATTTTCTCGGGATGCCTAGAGTGCCTAAAGTTATGATTGCCTGGAGTTATGAGTGTCTAAAGTGCCTACCCTTCGACTTACTTCGACTCCACTCAGCAACCGTCGCTCAGGGGGCGGCTTGTTTAGAATTTATAGTTTAGAATTTTAGAGTTTAGGAGTTTAGTGTTTAGAAATTTGGATTTGAATTTCGAGCTTTGAATTTCGACTTTTAAAAATTTATAAATATGTAATGTATATGCCCTACTGGCAATACTTTTAGCTCTTTAGGTTTACTAATTTTGAATTTAGTTTTTAGGATTTCGAGTTTTGAATTTAGCTTTTAGGATTTCGAGTTTTGAATTTAGCTTTTAGGATTTCGAGTTTTGAATTTAGGTTTTAGAATTTTGAATTTGAGTTTAGGTTTTAGAATTTAGGTTTTAGAATTTAGGTTTTAGAATTTAGGTTTTAGAATTTAGGTTTTAGAATTTAGAGTTTAGGTTTTAGAATTTAGAAATTAGAGTGCGGGATTTTGGATCCAGTTTTTTGCTTTTTAACTTATTCTCCTTTTGGACGGATTAGTTTTTCAATTTTTTTAATTAATTCCTCTTCGTGAATAGGTTTTGAGATATAGTCATTACAACCGGAATTAATAGCATTTTCGTAATCTTCGCGATATGCATAAGCGGTTTGTGCAATTATTGGGATTTGTGTGTTGAATTTTCTAATTTCTGCGGTGGCAGAAAACCCGTCTAACCCCGGCATTTTCATATCCATCAGAACCAGTGATATTTCGTGCCCTTTTTCTTTGACAGTTTTTATTGCATCGTTACCATTGTCAACATAAATTAACTCATATCTATTTGGATCGATAATTTCAGAGTAAAAAAGATAATTAAGCGATTCGTCGTCGGCAATGAGAATAATATGTTTGTCTTTCATACGGCAATCTTTGTTTGTGTAAATATATAAAAAAATGTGTTTTGTGAAAGATTTTTGGAAATAAAAATGTGCAGATATAGAAAATAGCTCTAACTTATTGTCTATCAAGGGCTTTTTTGTATGATTTTATACATCTCTCACGTGCGAATTTGTGCTCAACAATAGGGTTTTGTGTGTATTTATCATCAAATTCCGGTATAAATCTTTTAATATAAGTCATTTTCTGATCAAATTTTTGTTGCTGTGCGTATGGATTAAAAATTCTAAAATATGGTGCAGCATCACATCCCGTTCCGGCAGCCCACTGCCAATTTCCATTATTACTAGCAAGTTCGTAGTCTAGTAGGAGTCTTGCAAAATAGGCCTCTCCCCAACGCCAATCGATTAGTAAGTGTTTTACTAAAAAGGAGGCACAAACCATTCGTACTCTATTGTGCATATATCCTGTTGTGTTAAGCTCTCTCATTCCTGCATCCACAATGGGATAGCCTGTTTCGCCCCGGCACCAACGGTTAAAGTTTTTTTCATTATTTTCCCACTCAATATAATTGTAAGCCGGTTTAAAAGCTCCTTTTTCAACATGAGGAAAATGATACAGAATTTGCATAAAAAACTCTCTCCAGATAAGTTCGCTCAAAAACACTTGATTTTGTTTTGAAGCAATTTTTACAATCTTGCGAACGCTAACTGTCCCAAAACGTAAGTGTACTCCGATATTGGAGCCGCTAGCGCTTGCCGGGAAGTCGCGAAACTTTTCGTAATCCTTAATTGAATTCCAATTAATTGCTTTTACGCGAAAAGCCGGTTTTGTGAATCCAATTTCTTTGAGTTCGGGGAAATTAAAATCCGCTTTTATAAAGTTGCCGAGAAAATTTTCTGATGAAAAACTCTGAGTGTCAATTGATTTTATAGTTTGTAACCATTTGTTTTTGTATGGAGTGTAAACGGTATAGGGTTTTCCATCATTTTTTAAAATGTCGTTTTTTGCAAATATTACTTGGTTTTTATAAAGATTGAAAGAAATATTATTTTCGGATAATACTTGCTCTATTTTTTTATCTCTGGCGATTGCGTATGACTCATAATCTTCATTGGCATAGACCTTTTTTATATGATATTTTAAAGTTATTTCACGAAAAACATTTTCCACCGTATTATTCTTAATCAACAAAGCACTTCCAAATTTTTTAAGCATATTATTTATTGATTTTAAATTATCATAAATAAAACTTACTCGCGAATCATTGGGCTCAAGTTCTTCAAGAATATCAATATCAAAAATAAATAATCCAATAACAGGCAAATCACTTTTAAGTGCATGCAACAGTCCATGATTATCTTCTAGCGACAAATCGCGTCGAAACCAAAAAATATTTACGCTTGTTAAATTGTTTTCCATATTAATTTTGCAAAAAATCCAGTACCCTCTTATTAAATTCTTCATGGTGAGTTTCCATAAGACTATGACCGGCAGATTCGAAAAAAATCACCTCCACACTTTTTAATTGTTTAATTATTCCTTCTACTGAGCTGTAAGGCACCCACGTGTCATTATTTCCAAAAAATGCAAGAGCGGGAGTGTTAAACTCCAAACCATTTATGTGCTTTTCGGGATTAGAGCGAGTGTAAGATCGGATAAATGCATATGCGGTTCCATTCGTTGATAATGCTTTATAGTATTCATCACTCACAGAGTCGGGCACAGTTGTAGCAAATGATGATTCTAGTATCTCATTAATTTTGCTAGGTTTAATATAAAAAGCTTCTCCTATTATTGCCATAACTCTTTCTACCGGACCAAAAGAAGCAAAACGTTGACCTAAGGTTCTGCCCGGCTTGAGTTCGTCAAATAATGCCGGAGCAACAAAAATCACTTTACAAACTTTATTTGGTTTAATTGTAGCCATACATTGAGCAATTCCTCCTCCCATCGAGTGTCCAATTAATATCCAGTTTGCTTTAAGCGAAATTTTATTCGCAAATCGCCATAAAAGGTTGGCTCTTGAATCGATTGAGTGGTTAAAATCAGGATTTTTATCGCTGTAACCAAAGGGCGGAATATCAACAGCAACGACATTGTATCCAGCATTACAAAACACTGATGCATTGTTTTCCCACGAGTAAGTTGAGCCTCCCATGCCATGCAAAAGAAGTATCCACTGATTGTTGTTTTGATTTTGAGCTGGTTCCCAAACCCGATAATGAATCAGCATATTATCGACAGTTAGGTATTTGCTGTTTTCAAAGACGATTGGCCTGTAATCCTTTTGTGCTTTTGAAACAGGAATAATATATGGTGTAATAATGGCAATCATTATAATCCCCAATAATGAAATACTAAGGATTTTTATAGTTCTTTTTGTTTTACTATTCATTGCTAATTTGCTGTTTCTACAAACTTAACTAAACTTTTTAATAATTGCAATAAAACTATGCACACATTTAAGATTTAAACCTTAGGAACTCTTTAGACAGGGCAAACTCATACTTTTCTTTTGTCACAGTTTTTGGTTTGTTTCACACCAAAAACTTGCGCCAAAAGAAGTTCGGCGACCTATTTTAACCCCTGACTTTCACTCCGTTCAGTCAGGGTTAAAATAAATGAGTCTTTCAGACTCAAAAAAAAGCTAATATCTTGTAATTAGTGACTACTCAAACTTTAGCTTGGCGCAGAAAAAAAGTATGAGTTTGCTCTAGCTCTATAGATATTTATCATTATCCGCTCAAAATTTTATTGTAAATTTGTATTTTAATAATTACTAGTATATGAAGTTTCTGTTTTTCTTTTTTGTCTGTTTTATAATTACCGGTTTAGTTTTTTCTCAGTCTGGTTCAGAACTGAAAGACGTTTTGTATTACGATCTGCAAGGGAAGGTTCGGAGTGTCGAAATTAATGAAAACGAAAAACTTGAAATTCACAAGTTTGACGAAACGGGGAAGGAAATTTTTGCCCATAAAGCTCTTAGTTATGATATGAATAATATCATTAGTAGTGATGTAGAAAACCATGTTTCCAAAACCGTGTGCGATAATAAAGGTAATAAAATTTGGGTTTGCGAGTATAATACAATTCCTGAAACCAATCAAAGCGTTGAAACATGGACAAATATTCAGACTAATGTCGAACATAAATCGGTTTATTTGTATTCAGACGATGGAAAACTGCTGTCGGAGGTTGTTAGCCGTCCTGATTTTGATAATAGTGCCAAGATAGCTCATTTTTCCACAAATTATTTTTATAATGAGAGTGATAAGCTTGTAAGGACAGAAACAAATGAATTGGTAAAATCGCAAAAAATTATCGAAGAGTATTCGTTAAATAAATTAGGTTTGGTGTCGGAGAGTAAAATCGAAGTGTACGAGGTGGGATCAAATAACACAATTATCAAGTCGTTTATTATAAAGTACGACAAAAAGGGAAATGAGTTAGAGAAAAGCGTCTTGAAGAATGAAACCGAGTATTTTCAAATCGAAAGTAAGATAAAATTTGACCGAAAATCAAATGTAAAAAAACTTATGTTATACGATAAACAGGGACAAGCCTCAGTGATTAAGAATAAGTACAAAAAAGGAAATTTAGTTTACTCCTTATTTACTCTTCACGATGGCACACAAAAGTACTTGTTATTAAATGAATATGATGAGCATGGTAGTCTTTTAAAAACTTCGATGCAAGATTATATCCATACAGAATTGTCGTCAGAGCTTGAGTATAAATATATTTACGATAGTAATAATAACTGGATAAAACGGACACTTTTTGTTGATGGTAAAAGTAGTAGCTGCGTTGAAAGGACAATATCTTATTTCTAATAGTCTGATTTACCAACTATTTTTTTTAGATCGTCTTCGTATTCATCAATAATATTAGTCCACTCGCAAATTGTGTGATATTTTGATAAATTCTCAAATGATATTTTATAGTCTGATAAAAATTTTGAGTTATAAAAGTCTATAATCTTTGTGGCAATATCTTTTGGGTTTTTCTTTTCGATGAAATCTCCGTTAATGCCTGGGTCTATCAGACTTTCGTTGTTGCTTACTTTTGTTGCTATCACATATTGCCCACACGAAAGAGCTTCGAGAGTTGCAATACTCATACCTTCGTTTAGAGATGGTAAAACCGTTAGAGATGCTGTTTGATATTCAAGAAGCATTTCGGGTTTTGTAAGCCAAGATTTGAAGAAAACATTATTTGAAAGCTTGTTATTATTTACGTAATTCTCCATCTTTTTGCGGAGTTTTCCGTCGCCAAGAATATTAACTTTAACATCAGGAATCTCTTGTTTAACAATGCTTATTGCCCTAAGAAAACTCATTGGGTCTTTTTGGCTAACTAATCGTCCCGGAAATAAAATTGTAAAATCTTTTTTTCTTATTGAATAATCAGGTTTAAAAATACTGCTATCCCAACCGTTGTAAATTATTTTATTTTTGTCGTTAAACGATTTGCCTAAAAATGCATCGATATTATCTTTCATGTCTTGCGATTGCACATAGTTTCTTTTCGATTGCAGACAAATTTTACGTATCCAATGATAAGTAAACGCGTGATACCACATCATTTGTTCGGGCATAAACCATGGAATGTCGTGACCGTGCGACATAACTACGTATGGTAATCCAAAATCTAATTTCATGCTATATGCAACTTCCCCACCGGGCAAAGAAAAATTTGCAAAACAAATATCATACTTTTCCGAGACAAGATGTTTTCTTAGAAATTTCTTAGCTGCAAACATCCACGATAACATTTCTCTTAGATTAGATTTGTATATCTCTTTGCGCTTTGATTTAAGTCGAATAACTATTAGATTTTGATTGTTTGTTTCTTGTTCTTCACCCTGATACCATGTGGTTAGAACTGTAATTTTATGCCCTTTGTTTGCAAGTCCTTCAGAAATGTTTTTTGTAATAACGCCTGCGCCACCTCCAAGAGGAGGGTATTCGTAATTAAGAACTAATATGCGCATAGGTATCATGTGTCAAAAATAGTAAAAAAGTAAAAAAGTAAAGGTAAATTTTCGAGAAACTCAAAAATTTTGGTTTCAAAGAAA
>JAFGVU010000165.1 GCA_016937855.1 Bacteroidales bacterium
GTCGAGAAACTCAAAAATTTGAACGTTGATGAGCGCGCAGGCCTCCCTTCAGGGACGCAGGGGCGCGTTGGCAAAAAAAAAAAAGAATAGGTAAATTTTCGAGAAACACAAAAATTTGGTTTAAGCGAAGAAAGGGGCAAAAAGAAAAGAATAGGTAAATTTTCGAGAGACTCAAAAATTTTGTTTAAAAAATAATTTTACTATATTGCAAAACAATAGAGTTCAATTTTTCAGAGTTCAAGGAAAAGTGCTTTTGATTTTAAATTATAACACAACATTATGATTAAATTTACTTTAAACGGAAATTCACAAAGCTACACAGGAGATCCCGAAAGGACATTATTAAACTACTTGCGTCTCGACAAACATATTACCTCGGCAAAAGACGGATGTTCCGGCCAGGCAGTTTGTGGCGCATGTACAGTTGAGATAAATGGAAAGGCAAAACTTGCTTGTGTTCAAAAAATGAAAACACTCGAAGGAACCGAAATTTTCACAACTGAGGGCTTTCCGGAATATGTAAAAGACACTATTGCCAAGGCATTTGTTAATAAAGGAGCTGTACAGTGTGGTTTTTGTTCGCCCGGATTTGTAGTTCGCACAAAAGTACTATTACAGGAAAATCCAAATCCAACAATCGAAGAAATTCAAAAAGCTATAAAACCACATATTTGCAGATGTACAGGTTATAAAAAAATTGAAGAGGCAATTCAATATGCCGGTGAATGTATCTGTGGAAACATAACTCTCGAAATAACAAAAACATCAGGTAAGATTGGCGTTTCGCATCCAAAATATGATGCTTATGATACTGCTTTGGGAAATAGAGACTTTGTCGATGACATTTTTATCGAAGGAATGCTTTATGGAGCACTAAAATTTAGCGATTATCCAAAAGCAAAAGTTATCAAGATTGACACCTCTAAAGCCGAAAAAATAGCCGGTGTAAAACGTGTGTTTACAGCAAAAGATATCCCTGCCGAAAAAATAGTTGGTTTAATTTATAAAGATTGGCATGTAATGATAGACGAAGGCGTAACCACACATTTTATTGGAGATGTTATCGCCGGGGTTGTTGCCGAATCGGACGAAATAGCACGTAAAGCTGTCGGCTTAATTAAAATCGACTATGAAGTTTACCAACCCGTAACTGATGTATATAAAGCAATTGACGGCGATAGAGTTCATCCCGAAAAGCCAAATCACTTTAATACAACCCAGTTTACACTTGGCAATGCAGACGAGACTCTAAAAAAATCGAAATACACCTCCAAAGACCATTACGAAACACAACGAATAGAGCATGCTTTTCTTGAAAAAGAATCAACACTTGCACAACCTGATGGCAATGGCGGATTAGAAGTCTTTAGTCAAAGTCAGGGAGTTTACGAAGATCGCAGACAAATTGCACTAATTTTGGGATTGCCGGAGGAAAAAATAAGAGTAACACTTGTTCCTAATGGTGGCGGTTTTGGCGGTAAAGAGGATTTAAGCATTCAAGGACACACTGCTTTGTTCGCTTATTTAATGGATAAACCAGTAAAAATTACATTAACACGAGAAGAATCAATCAGATTACATCCAAAACGACATCCTGTTTTTATGGATATCGAGGTTGGTGCTGACGAAAACGGAAAATTAACAGCCTTAAAACTACGTGCCGTTGGAGATACCGGAGCTTATGCATCGGTTGGAACAAAAGTTTTGGAACGCGTAGCCGGACATGCAGCAGGAGGATATTTTATCCCCGAAATTGATATCGAAGCAAAAACAGTTTACACAAATAATATCCCTTGTGGTGCTATGCGCGGATTTGGAGCAAATCAAGTTGCATTTGCAATCGAAAGCTGCATAGACGAAATCTGTAAAAATGCCGGGTTCGACAGATGGAAATTTAGATACGACAATGCCCTTGTTGACGGACTTAGAACATCTACAGGACAAAAAGTTTTTGGTGTTGGTATCAGACAATCACTCGAAGCCGTGAAAGAAGATTTTTATAATGCAAAATATGCCGGACTAGCTTGTGCTATAAAAAATTCGGGCGTTGGAAACGGAATGATTGATGAATCGAAAGTAAAAATCGAAATTCTTGCCGAAGATAAAATCAGATTGCACCACGGTTGGACAGAAATGGGACAAGGTGTTCATAATATGGCTTTGCAAACATTGTGCGAAGAAACAAATATTTCACCAGAAATTATCGAAGTAATTGTTGACACTGATGCTCAAATCAAAACCGGAATGACAACTTCATCCAGAGCCACTGCTTTGGTCGGTCTCGCCGTTATAAATGCTGCAAAAGGTTTTATCGAAGACCTAAAAACAAAAACCTTAATAGAGCTTGTTGGCAAAACATACTCAGGTCAATTTGTTTGCGATTGGACAACGAAACCGGGAGTAACCGACAGAGAACCTGTGATACACTACTCCTACGGTTATGCTGCTCAGGTTTGCATTCTTGATGATAATGGAAATATTTCAAAAATGATTGCTGCACATGATGCCGGAAAAATAATGAACCCAATGCTCTTTGAAGGACAAATCGAAGGAGGTGTTCACATGGGATTAGGATATGCACTTAGCGAAGACCTGCCAATGAAAGACGGTTATCTGGTAAGTGATAAAATGAGAGATTTACAAATATTGAGAGCACACGAAACTCCAGAGATTATCGTAAAAGGCGTAGAAGTTGCAGACCCTGTCGGACCTTACGGAGCAAAAGGAATTGGAGAAATAGGACTGGTTCCAACTGCTGCTGCCGTTGCTAATGCTTTTTATGCTTATGATGGAATTAAAAGGACTAAGTTGCCGATGAAAAGGAAGTGAAAAATGAGGGCGGTTGAACGGTGACTTCGAGACGTCCTCCTATCGTCGTCCTCCTCAGTCACCTTGGTTTGTGGTAGTTTTGAGGCTTCGACTCAGCTCAGGGTACGGAGTTTAGAATTTAGAGTTTAGAATTTAGAGTTTAGAATTTAGAGTTTAGAGTTTAGAGTTTAGAGTTTAGAGTTTAGAGTTTAGAGTTTAGAGTTTAGAGTTTAGAATTTAGAGTTTAGAGTTTAGAGTTTAGAATTTAGAGTTTAGAATTTAGAGTTTAGAATTTAGAATTTAGAATTTAGGTTTTAGAATTTAGAATTTAGGTTTTAGAGTTTAGAATTTAGGTTTTAGTGTCTATAGTTCGGATTGTTGAGTTGGGAATGCGAAACAAAATGTATGTAAGTATGAAAGCAAGTAAAAAGAATATTGAGGATTTTTTATCAAACAAGGACATTGCAATTGTTGGCGCATCTGCAAAATCAAAGAAATTTGGAAATGATGCTATTAAAGGACTAGTTGCCAAAGGCTACAATGTTTATCCTGTTCATCCAACAGCAAAAGAGATTGAAGGGATTAGTTGTTTCGATTTGATTAGTAATTTGCCTGATCATGTAAATGCAATACATATTTCCACAAACAAAAAATTAACAAACGATATTGTTATAAATGCAAAAAATAAAGGCATAAAAAACATTTGGGTACAACAAATGTCTGATAATGATGAAACCCCTTCATTATGCAGCGATTGCAACTTAATCACCAAAGAGTGTTTACTAATGTTTCTTGAACCGGTAAAAGGTCTGCATAAATTTCATAAAGGAGTAAAAGGTTTATTTGGCAAACTTCCAAAATAATTTAAAATGATAATACTAAAAAACGCTACTTATATTGATTGGAAAAGTTTAGACTTTTCAAAAACTAATATTTTAGTGCACCAAGGCATTAACAATAAAATTGAGTTTATTTCTGACTCAGAGTTAGAAAACTATAAAGCGACTACTTGCATCGATTGTGATGGTAAGCTTGTTACTAAATCTTTCGGAGTGGGACATCATCATGTATATTCTGCACTTGCACGTGGAATGGGGACGCCAAAAAAGAATCCGGGAAATTTTGTTGAGATTCTTGAGTATATTTGGTGGACATTAGATAAATGTCTTGATGAAGAAATGATAAGATATTCTGCACTTACAACCGCAATAGCATGTGCAAAAGCTGGTTCTACATTTGTGATTGACCATCATGCTTCGCCATTTCACATTGAAAATTCGATGGAGATAATCGCTGCTGCCTTTGACGAAGTTGGTGTTTCGCATTTGTTGTGCTACGAAATTACTGATAGAGACGGATTGGACAAAGCCCAACAAGGACTGGACGAAACAGAAAATTACCTAAAATCTAATCAGGGGCTGGTGGGACTGCATGCTTCTTTTACTGTTGGGAATGAGACTCTAAAAAAAGCTATCAACCTAAGTAATAAGAACAATTCCGGGTTACACATACATGTTGCTGAGGATAAATCGGATCAGGACCACTGCCTGAGAACTTACGGGAAAAGAGTTGTAAATCGCATCAAAGATGCCGGCGGACTGGAATCGTCAAAAACCATTCTGGGACATTGTCTGCACTTGAGCGAAGAAGAGCGCAATTTAATCAAAGAATCTCCGGTATGGGTTGTGCAAAATATGGAAAGCAACTTAAATAACAAGGTTGGATACTTTTCGGGCGAAGGACTAGGTAAAAATTTAATGCTAGGAACCGATGGAATGCACAGCGACATGCTTCAGAGTGCGAAATTTGCATTTTTTGCCGGACAGCACACCGACATTATTGGTTACGACACATCTTACGAACGTTTTCGCAATGTGCACAGATATCTCAAGGACAATAATTTTGAAGGCGATGGTGACAACAATCTGGTAGTTTTAGACTACGCCTCTCCCACTCCATTAACAAAAGATAATTTCTACGGACATTTTCTTTTTGGGTTTAACTCAGCAATGGTAACTGATGTTATCTCGAACGGAAAACTAATCTTAAAAAACAGAATCGTTCAAACTGTTAATGAAAACAAAATTCTTTCTGAGTCACATGCCGTAGCTAAAAAACTGTGGAAAGAAATGCAAAAGTAAGCTTGAGTATTCGATAAGTTTTTGTGTTGATTTGAGGGCAGTTACAGAAATGCATTTCACATCCAAACCCCTCAATATAATAAATTTGTTTTAAAGAAATAATATCAAAAAAATGTGCGGACGATACATATTAGTGCAAAAATTAGAAAAGCTTGAAGCCCGATACAATGCAAATGCTGTTCCTGGCTTGGAATTCAATCCGTCATATAATATCTCGCCCGGGAAAACAAGTTTGATTATTTCTACTGATGCTCCCGACAAAATTACTCCGGCGGTTTTTGGATTAACACCATTTTGGGCAAAAAAAGAGATGTATTTGTTTAATGCACGAGCCGAAGGCGACCGAAATAAAGCTAATGATCCTAATTTTAAAGGAGCAAAAGACATTATCAACAAACCCTCATTTAGAAAACCTATCAGAACGCAAAGATGTCTGGTGCCGGCAGATGCTTTTATTGAGGGTACAACCGAAGAAGGACTATCAAAACCTTTTCTGGTATTTCTAAAAAATAAACAGAGACCGTTTTCATTTGCAGGTATTTATGATGATTGGTTAAATCCAGAAACAGGAGAAACAATACGCAGTTTCTCGATTATTACGACAACTGCGAACGAATTATTACAAAAAATCCCACATCATCGTTCACCGGTAATTCTAACACCATATCAGGAAAAGAAATGGCTTAGTTCAAAAACTGCTTTGACTGACATAACCGACATGTTAAATGCATTTGATGCAAATTTAATGGATGCATATCCTATTTCTGATAAAATAAAATCGCCTAAGAATGATGATGCGAGTTTGATTAAAGCTGTTGGTAGCAATCTGAATCCAGACAATGAAATAAATATTAAGGATAGTTTGCACCGTCAGGGATTTGGAAGAAATAATAGGCATTTTTGATTAGAATAATTCTAAAAAACTTGTGAGAAATCACATTTTTTACCATTTTTGCAAGCTTAAAAATAAAAGCGTGAAAAAAATATTTATTTCTCTAACCTTTGTTCTTGCTATTACTTCAATTTTTGCACAGCAAGAAGTTGATTCGACTCCAAAAGTTGCATTTGATACTGTACAAAGTGGAAGATTTGATATTGTTCTATTTGACAATAACACATGGGAATATGTTAATCATGACAGTGTTATGGCATTAATCCATCTTGAAGATTCGGTAAATGTCTATGCTTACATCTTACGGGAAAAGTTATACACGCCAGATAGTTTGACAATTTTCTCTGAGAAATGGGACACTGTTAACATTTTTGCCTATGGCAATATTGATTATAAGAGAGCATTGGACACTTTTGCCATTCCAATTTTAGGAGACACAGGCAGATTTGTGATTCCTGTTCCGGGGTACAAGCAATCGGGCTTTGGCTGGAGATGGGGACAAATGCACAATGGAATTGACCTTGATTTACAAACGGGCGATACAGTAGTGTCAGCATTTGACGGTGTAGTTAGATTTGCCGGCTGGAATAATGGTGGATATGGATATTTAGTAATTGTGAGACACTTTAATGGCTTGGAAACATATTATGCCCACCTGAACGCGTTAAATTGCACTGATAATCAAAGAGTTAGTGCAGGCGAATGTATTGGATTCGGTGGTCGAACAGGTCGTGCTTATGGACCACATTTGCACTTCGAAATAAGATTTAGGGACAATCCTTTTGATCCTGAATGGCTTATTGATTTTGAAAGTAAAGAATTAAAAACAGACATTTTGTATCTAATGCCCGAAAAATTTGGGCATGTTAAAGAAGTTGCCGGATCTCAATACCATGTTGTACAAAGCGGTGATTCATTGTGGGGAATATCCAGACGTTATGGGGTTTCGATAAATTACATCTGCTCACTAAATGGAATAACAGAAGGTACAACTTTAAATATTGGGCAAAGACTCAGGGTAAGATAATCAATAAAAAAAAATCTCATCAGCAATAAAGCCAATGAGATTTTAAATAAATTATTCACTACTTACATGTATGATTCCAAAGGATCACAAGTACACATAAGATTTCTGTCACCGTATCCGCTATCGATTTTGCCGACAAAAGGCCAGAATTTATTTTCTTTTACCCACTCGGCGGGGAAAGCTGCGACTTCTCTTCCATAAGAATGATTCCATTCATTGCCAACACATTCGAATTGAGTATGAGGAGCATTTAAAACGGGGTTATCTGTTTTATCTAATGTACCATTTTTTATCGCTTCGCATTCATTTTTAATAATCTTCATAGTTTCGACAAAGCGATCGAGTTCTTCTTTGCTTTCACTTTCGGTAGGCTCTACCATTAAAGTTTCGTGAACAGGAAACGAAAGAGTTGGCGCATGAAATCCAAAATCCATAAGACGACGAGCGATATCAGCAGCTTCGACACCATATTCTGATCTAAATTTATTTACATCTAAAATCATTTCATGAGCACAACGTCCTGTTTCGCCAGTATATAAAACTTCGAAATAACCTTTTAGCTCTTTTGCAATATAGTTTGCATTAAGCATAGCAATCTCAGTAGAATGTTTTAAGCCTTCAACACCTAGCATTTTAATGTAAGCATGAGTAATTGGCAAAACAAATGCACTACCATAAGGCGCTGCAGCTACAGCCTTAATTGCTTTTACACCCCCGGTTTTCACTACTTTATGACCGGGAAGAAAATCGACAAGATGCTCAGCAACAGCAATTGGTCCAACACCGGGGCCACCTCCACCATGAGGAATTGCAAAAGTTTTGTGTAGATTTAGATGACAAACATCTGCTCCAATTGTACCAGGATTTGTAATTCCAACCTGAGCATTCATATTTGCACCATCCATATATACCTGACCGCCATTTTGGTGAATTATGTCGATTATTTCGAGAATTTTACTTTCGAAAACGCCATGAGTAGATGGATAAGTAATCATTATTGCAGCAAGATTATCTTTATGCTCTTCTGCTCTTTGTTTTAGATCTTCAACATCAATATTTCCATTTTGGTCGCATTTAACAACCACAACGTCCATACCTGCCATTACAGCACTGGCTGGATTTGTACCATGAGCAGATGAAGGAATCAAACAAATATTTCGATGCCCCTCTCCTCTCGAGATATGGAATTCCCGAATGACCATTAGTCCGGCGTGTTCTCCTGTTGCACCTGAGTTAGGTTGCAAACTTGTTGCAGCAAAACCTGTAATTTCGTTCAAATCCTGCTCCAATTCATTTATTAATTCGTGATAACCTGCAGCTTGATCGACAGGAACAAAAGGATGAATATTTCCAAACTCTGCCCAGCTCAAAGGCAACATTGCTGTTGCCGGGTTAAGTTTCATTGTGCACGATCCTAATGAAATCATAGAGCGGTTTAATGCAATATCTCTATTTTCGAGTCGTTTAATATAGCGCATCATTTCTGTTTCGCTATGATAAGAATTAAAAACTTTTTGAGTTAAAAATCCATCGGTACGCGAAAATTCCTTTGCTATTTCAACGTTATATTCTAAATCAGTCAATGGAGTATAGTTAGAGTTATTCGCTTCTGCAAAAATCGATATAATCTTATTAATTTCTGTCAAATTTATTACTTCGTCAGTACTAATGCTCACTAATTTTTGATCAATATAATTAAAGTTTATTTTATTTGCCAATGCCAATTTCCTGATATCATCAGCAGTAACTCCATTTGTTAATTCTATTAAAACTGTATCGAAGAAGTTTTCGTTTTTGACAACATATCCAAGTTTATTTAGCTCACAGGCAATATTTTTTGCAGCTGTAAAAATATTCTTTGCAATATTTTTAATTCCTTCGGGACCGTGATAAACTGCAAACATTCCGGCCATTGTTGCTAACAAAGCCTGAGCCGTACAAATATTTGATGTAGCTTTTTCGCGTTTAATATGCTGCTCACGAGTTTGCAAAGCCATTCTTAGAGCGCGATTTCCGTGTTTATCGATAGATATTCCGATAATACGTCCGGGCATGCTTCGTTTATATTTATCGGCAGTAGCTAAATAAGCCGCATGAGGTCCACCATAGCCCATTGGAATACCCAAACGCTGTGTTGAGCCAACCGCGATATCAGCGCCCCAAGTTGCAGGAGCTTCAAGTAATGCTAAAGCCAAAATATCAACGACAGCAGTAACTAAAACTTCATTTTGGTGAGCTTTTTCGGCAAATGCTGCATAATTATTAATTTTTCCACTTGCTGCTGGATATTGTAATATAGCTCCAAAATCTTTTTCAGAAAACTCGTATTCATCAAATTTACCGATTACAACTTCAACTCCAATTGGTTCGGCTCTTAAACAAATTACATCTAAAGTGTGAGGAAAAACATCCTCATCAACAAACAATCTATTTCTACCATCTTTAACAGCTTGACGCGAGCGAGCACCCAACATCATACTCATAGCCTCTGCTGCTGCCGAAGCCTCATCAAGTAAAGATGAGTTTGCTATTTCCATTCCTGTCATCTCTGTAATAACTGTTTGGAAATTTAATAAAGCCTCTAAACGTCCCTGACTAATCTCAGCCTGATATGGAGTGTATGAAGTGTACCATCCCGGATTTTCAAAAATATTTCGCATTATAACAGATGGAGTGGCTGTTCCATAATACCCCATTCCGATAAATGAACGATATACTTTGTTCTTTGAGGCTATCTCTTTGATGCGACATAAATACTCATATTCCGATAAGGGTTCTGAAATATTTAAAGGCTTTTTTAGACGTATAGACTCTGGCACAATTTGATTAACCAACTCGTCAATTGATGAAACTCCTATTTTCTCAAGCATTGATGCATAATCATCCTTGCGAGGTCCGATGTGGCGTGATGCAAATTCCTGTTTTATCATTATTATTAGTATTTAATTAATTTATATAATAAGCCGTAAAATTATAAAAATGTTCACAAATTGATTATGACTTTTGTAATTATTTATTTTTTTACAAACAAATATTTTTCACTTGGCTTTTTTTTCTATTTTTGATTAAAATTTTGTCACATGAAAAAAATAGTCTTATTATTTATTGCTTTTCTCTTGATTTTCGCTAATAGCAATGCACAAATCAAACTAAACCTACTCGATGGCAAACAAATTGATCTCAAAAATTACGTTTTTCATAATTCTGAAAACTATTTAGATTACAGTTTTGTTAATAGTAAAGGAAAAACAAAGAATTCTTTTTCCGATTTAAACGATGTGTATTCAATAAGTATTAATGGGAAAGATTCTATTATTTATTCTCAAATCCTGGATGAAGAGTTTTCCGTTGATGAAATGTCACAAATTGTAATAGGACGACAATTAGCACTTAAAGAGTATAGTCCATGGTGGGCTTTTGCTTCGGGTATGATAATTGGTTGCGGTTCGATGTTTATTCCAATGGATGCGACTACAAAACTTTTAATCCCAATTGCATACACAACAGGAATGGCATTTGTAAGACCATCCGATTCATATATTCGCAAAAGGCACGAAAATAATATGAACGACGATTTGTTTGTGTATGGATATAAATCAACAGGACGAAAAAAAATATTTAAAAACACTACTCTAGGTGTTCTTGGCGGAATTTTTGTTTCCGGCGCTATTTGGACTACACTGTATTTTGCAAACGGCGAATAATTTTATAATTAAAAGACATCAATAACCGTTAATCCATTATAAAAAAAGTTATAATTGAGAAAGTAACTTGAACAATATCATTTAATACAAATTAAAACACGAATGTATAAAACTCAAAAGTATTATATTACAAAGGACAAAAAAATTATTGAATTGATAAATGAAAACTATTCACTGCTACTATGTTTGCAACATTTCAATATAGATTTTTCTGTTAATAATAAAACTGTCCAAGAAATATGTATTGAAAATAATATCGGTGTTAACACATTTATAATTATTGCCAATTTATATAACAGCTTTTTACCCTCCGAAAATGAAATTCTAAAAATAGATGATATTAAACCTATTTTACAATTTTTAAAAAGAAGTCATTCGTTTTATACAGAGGATAAGTATCCAGAATTAAAATACTATTTGGAAAAATTAAAAAATGATTCTAGTCTTAATGAGTTTATTTTAATCGAACAGTTTTTTAATGAGTACTTTGAAGAAGTTATGGAACACCTAAAATACGAAGATGAAATAGCATTCCCTTATTTTCATAGTCTTATTCAAGATAGAATGACTTATCAAAAAAAATCATTTTCTTCTAAAGAATACAAAAATCATCATACCGACATTGAAACAAAACTAGCTGATTTAAAAAACTTGTTCCTTAAACATTTAAAAATAGAAAGTGAATTAAACATTAAAAGAAAATTCCTTAATACTTTGTTTGGATTAGAGTTTGATTTAAAAATCCACTCGGTTATTGAAGAAAAAATTCTTATACCACTTATTGAGATAATAGAAAAAAAACATAATGGATAAATGCAGGCAAAACATTGTCGTTTTAGAACCATCAAAGATTATTTACGAGGGTATCTATGCTTCTATTTCTAAATCAGAATATAATTATTCTTTTTATCATGTTGACAGTTTAATAGAACTTGAAACTATACTAATAAAAAAAGATATTACTATTGTTTTAATAAACCCTAGTCTGATTCAAAACAAAATCAAAGAGTTTATAAAAATACAAAAACAATATTCAAAAATTAGGTGGATAGGAATTATTTACTCTCTCTTTGATAACTCAACAACAAAATTATTTGATAATTTATTTATGTTAACAGATGATGTTACAAGAATTGCAAAAATAATTACCAAAGCTTGTAGCAAAATTTCTACTTTAGATAAAAATGATGAACAACTTTCAGAGCGAGAAATAATTGTATTAAAACACTTAGCCAAAGGGCTCTCAAATAAAATTATTGCAGACAAATTAAATCTAAGCGTCCACACCATAAACACCCATAGAAAAAACATTATGGATAAAACAGGCATTAGAAGTTTAGCCGGACTTACGATTTATGCTGTATCTATAGGAATAATTTCTCTTGACTAATCAAATCATCACTAGTTTTAGTGATAAATACACACCACATTCATCAATATTAGTTATTGCCTGACTGCACATTATAGAATTACTTTGTGTTTTAATTTAAACTAAATAAAGAGATTATGAAAACACAAAAATTTACCATGTTATTAGCGTCATCCTTGTTTTTTATAGGAATAATATTTACCTCATGTGAAAAAGATGAACCAGAAGAACCAACCCCAACAGTAAGTCAATTTGTAAGTTTAGAAAATCCCTATTTGATTTGTGCCAATAGAAACCCTGGAGGTGTTGGCTTTGACTTTGAATACAAAGGTGATAAAGGTGGGGCAAACAACATAGATTCACTGACTGTAACCGACTTTGAGTATGATTTAAAAATCAGGACAATAAAAGTAGAAAAA